>JAONBD010000068.1 GCA_028376765.1 Candidatus Kapaibacterium sp. | reverse complement strand
TACAATCAACCAAAAAAAGCAACTATATAAATAAATGTGATAATGATTAGAATTGCAACAAAAAAGCCAGAACAATTAAATTTGAACAAACTGTCGTCATTTTTCTCTTTGAATTTTTTCCACTGTGAAATTCCAAAATAAAAAAGATTTAATAAAAAAAATACTATAAAAGCAATAAGTATTAATAAAATAAGTAAATCTAATATTATTTTAATAAAGCCTATGAAATATATTTTCATAGGCTTTTTTTTTGCAAATTTAAAAGGGAGGATTTAAAATAAATTCTTGATGATTTTTAAAATGAAAATTAGGAAGCTTCATTTGTTTTAGATCGTCATTTGTGAACTTTTCTTCTGAAATAAAAATAGTTTTTACACCTGCTCTTTCACCAGCTAAGATATCAGATTTTGAGTCACCAATCATATAAGAATTTGAAATGTCAATTTCCCATTTTTCAATAGCTTCAAGTAACATTCCAGGATTTGGCTTTCTTCTTGGTGAATTTGATTCTTTAAGATCAGCACAAAATAATATGTCATCAAAACTTGTATATGTTTTTCGAAGTAGATTGATTTGCATATAATTGTGAACGGAGTGTAAATCTTGCAGGGTCATCAACTTTTTACCAACACCCTGCTGATTAGTAATGATAATTTTAGAATATTCTGGGCTTATTGTTTTAATTATCTGAAAAAACTCTGGAATAAACTCAAATTCATTGATATTTTTTACGTAATCTCCAACGATTCTTCGGTTGACAATACCATCTCTATCAAAGAAGATGCATTTTCTCATGGACAAACATCACTTATAATATCATCGAGTTGTTTATTAATAACTTGCCAGCTATGAGTTTCAATTATCAACTTTCTAGCATTATCTCCAACAGTTTTAGCAAGTTCAGGGTTATCATACAAGTCCATAACATACTGTAGAAACTCATCATCATTTTTAGCAAGCATCAAGTCCTTGCCATGCTCACCATGTATCCCTTGATTCCCAGTTATTGTCGTAACAACAGGACAGCCAGAAGACATTGCTTCAAGTAATTTATTTTGAATCCCTGTAGCACCATAATGAGGATGAAGGAAAACTGCAGCTCCTTGATAAAAAGGCATCATTGAAGGCACATCGGAATGTATCTCAATATTTTTACTTTCTAGCTCTTTAACCCAATCTGGTGGTTCTGCACCAACTATTTTAAATACTATATCTGGATACTTTTCAATTAATTTAGGTAGAAACTTTTTTAATATTTTTGAAATCATTAATTGATTAGCCCAAATATTCAATTTGCCTGTTAGCAAAAGATATTTCCTTTTAACATTCGGGTCAGGTTTTAAAATATCTATATCAGTTCCATTGGTTAGTAATTTTAGTTTAGCACTAGGGTTACTATCCTGCATGTATTTAATATCTTCTTCGGAAACTAGTGTTGTATAATCAAACTTATCAATTACAGTTGGCTCGTAGTTTTTAAGCTTATTATATTCCCACCATCTAATCATTCGCTGAGGAATAGATTTACTTGCTTTGTATGATCTGTATTGATAGGTAGTTCTACAATCTTCTGCAATATGAACCTTTGAAATATTTTTACCGATAAGATACTCTGCTGTTCTCATAAAGAACGCAAATCCAATATCAATTTTATCATTTACTATTGAATCATTAACGTCTTTCTGAAAATTTTTATCAGTAAACCATAGAATTTCCAAAGGCTTTCTAAAAAACATTTTAGGTAACATCTGCAAAATTCTCGGAACAGTTTTTATTCTATGAATTACTACTTTTATATTAAGTTTTTCTAATTCTTTAACATACTCCGAATAATCTTCGTTCCCATAAAAAAAGCTTATTAATTTTACATTATGGTTTTTTGCTAAATGCTTTAAAAGATAGTAAGATTTTATTCTATCTCCACCAATTAATGGCCATGGTAGTCGAGGTGTTAGAAATAGAACATTTTTACCTTTGCTCATACTTCCTCCACTAAAGTAAATCTAGCTGCTAAATCTTCTGAAATATTATCAAGAAATCTGCTAGGCTTGGACAATACAAATCCAGTTTGTCTATCAAAAATATTAATAGGATAACTTACAAACAAATCATCTTTTGCTCTTGTAGAAGCAACATAAAATAATCTTCTTTCTTCTTCTATATCATCAATAGAATTTGAACGAACACTAGGTAATCTGCCATCCAATGCCCAAACAAGAAAAACTTTTTTCCATTCTAAACCCTTTGCAGAGTGAATAGTTGATAAAGTTACAAACTCACTTTCATTGTCAGTAGGCAGTATATCTTCTACAGAGCTATTAGGTGGGTCTAAAGCCATGTCACTTAAAAAAGAATCCAGTGTATTATATGTACTAGCTATTTGTATCATTATTTCAATATCTTTTGAACGCTTTTCCGAATCAGAATACTTTTCTTTTAAAATGTCAGAATAATTAATCGAAATTTTTTCAAGTAATTGATCAGGCTTATCATTTAACGAAAGTGATGCTATCATTGAAAAAGTTTCAAATATACGGTGTTTATTCCTAAATTCCGATAGTAATTGCTGATAATTGTTAAAATTTAATGAATTTTTGTCCACTAGTTCTGTTATTTTAGAAATTGTTTTTGGCCCTATACCCTTAATAAGTCCTAAAATCCTGTTCCAGGATATTAAATCATTAAAATTATTGACTAATTTTAAGTATGCAATCATATCCTTTACATGGGCAGTCTCAATGAATTTTAATCCCCCATATTTTTTATAGGGTATATTAGATTTACTAAGTTCAATTTCTAAGTCAATAGATAGGAAGTTAGATCTATATAAAATTGCAATTTCATTTAAATCAATTCCTTCCTCTCTCGATTCTAATATTTGTTGAGTTATAAATTCAGATTGTTGTCTTTCATCCTTTGCAGTAATAATATATGGCTTTTCACCGCCCTCTCTATTAGCAAACAATCTCTTTTTATAACTAATTGGTGATTCTTCAATTAATTTATTTGTGAATTTTAGGATTGGTTCAAGAGATCTAAAATTTTCTTCAATTTTATAAATTGTACAGGTATCGAAGCTTTTTGGGAAAAAGATAATATTATTGTGTTCGGCTCCTCTAAATGAATAGATTGATTGTGCATCGTCTCCAACAGCCATTAAATTTGCTTCTCTGCCAGCTAGCTTTAATGATATTTCATGTTGTATTCTATTAGTATCCTGATATTCATCAATTAATATATATTTATATCTTTTAGAGATTTCATCTGAAACATTTGAGTCATTCAATGCTTTAAGAAGTAATAATAGTAAGTCATCATAATCTAGTAGATTAGAGCGATTTTTGTACTTGCTATATTCATCAAGAATCCATTCAATTTCAATTATTTCATCAGTAAATGCTTGATATTCATTTAGAATAATTTGTTCTATACTATCTCTTTTGTTAATTGATTTTGACCTAATAGCAGATAAAATACTTTTATTTGGGAATCTTTTCTTCTTTTTATATTTATTATGATTATTGATAAATTCTGTTCTGACTATACTTAGTGCATCTTCAGAATCGGATTGATCTATAAGACTAAAGTTTTGATTTAAACCAATAGACTTGTGAAATATTTTTAGTGTTTGAAGAGCGAACGAGTGAAAAGTTCCCCCAGATACTTTATTTACTCTACCATCAAGCAATTTAGTTGCCCTACTCAACATTTCTTTTGATGACTTTCTTGTAAAGGTAAGTAAAAGTATTTTTTCGGGTGCAATACCATCTTCAATTAGTCGGGCTACTCTGTAAACCATCGTTCTGGTTTTGCCTGTACCAGCACCAGCTAGAACTAATGCAGGCCCAGTATTATGCATCACTGCATCATATTGAGCAGAATTCAACTCTTTTTTATAATTAATTATATAATTGTTTTTATTAGAGTTATCTCTTTTTTTTAATATAAATTTTTTCAATTTTCAATATAAGCAGATGAATTAAAAATAAAAGTTTTTAAATCAATTGGATATTGATATTGCCAATTTATAAATTCTGTAAATTTTGATCTATTTTCAAACATCCAAATTTTGAATTCATCAAGGTTACCAGAGCTCAAGGTCATATATGAGTATGTTTCAAAGAAACCCTCATCAATCATTAATTTATGATATTCAAACAATGGATTTGGGAATAATTCATTGTAACCATTTTCAAACCATAAGTTTATAAAATCAGTCCTAAACTTAATTATTTCATTAAAGCCAATTTTCAAAGTAGGCTTATATACTTTATTTGCAATTTGTTGAAAAGCAGTTCTGAACGGATATTCTGCAGCTTTAGAGGGATCATATTCCCCTATATATTCAGTAAAATCAGGTTCTGCTTTGGTATTGTTCAATTCTAGGGATGTTTTGTAAACATTATAAACTATTGAGCTTGCTTCTTTTTTCTTTAAATCATCATCGGGAAGATTTAAAAATATCTCAGCAAAAATCATAGAATATACTTTTCTATCGCTTTGATATGTTTCCTTCATTAATTGGAAATAATTATTTGAATAAGTTGGATCTAATTTTACTCCTAAATCCCAATAAGAAATAGCCTCTTGGGTATTGCTTCTACCATACTCTGTGACACCAAGTTCATAATATAATCTTGAAGAATTAGGAATTTTAGTGATTCCCATTCTAATTACATTCAATGCTTTATCTTTTTCTCCAATAAAATCATAAGAAGATCCCAATAACTGATAATATCTATCCTTAGCTTCGACATCATGAATAAATGATTCTAAGATTTTTATAGTACTTTTAAAATCTTTTCTTTTATAGCTAACATAAGCTTTTTCATATAAATAGTCGTGATTACCTGAGATTGTATATGCACTATCAAAAAGCTTTGCAGCTCCGTTGAAATTTTTGTTTTGCAACTCTATCAATGCATCTTTTCCAATCGAATTTGCGTCCTGTGAGTAAGATGCTAAAGTTGTTATAAATAGGATTATATAAATAAATTTCATATTTTTTTTGAGTTTTTTTAAGTGTATATACAAAACTAAAGATTATTTATTAGTTATTATTAAATTTGTATATATGAAAATTAACAAAGGAAAATAAATGAAAGTATTAATAAATGATGGTATCTCCCCTCAGGGTGAAAAAATTTTAAAAGATTCAGGATTTGAAGTAGTTAATTCAAAATACTCTCAAGAAGACCTTCCCAGTGTAATTGCAGATTTCGACGCAATTATAATTAGATCTGCAACTCAAGTACGAAAAGAATTAATTGATGTTTCTAATTTGAAAGTAATCGCAAGATCGGGTGTTGGACTAGATAACATTGATGTAGATTACGCAAAGTCTAAGAACATAATGGTAGTAAACACTCCAGGTGCATCTTCTATTTCTGTTGCAGAACTTACAATTGCTCATTTAATGTCTTCAATTAGATTTCTAAATAGATCTAACAATGAAATGTTAAATGGTGACTGGCCAAAAAAAGCATATTCAAAGGGGCTTGAAGTAACTGGTAAAACAATTGGTATTTTAGGTCTTGGAAACATAGGTAAAGAAGTTGCTAAAAGAGCTAAAGGTCTAATGATGAATGTAATAGCTAGCGACCCTTTTGCTGATGGCAAAGATGTTGACGTAGAAATGGTATCAAAAGAAGATTTGATTAAAAGTTCTGATATCATTACTTTGCATTTACCTTTTATTAAAGATGAAGGTGCCGTTTTAAATTCAAGCGAATTTGATAAAATGAAAGATGGTGTTATTGTCATGAATTGTGCTCGTGGAGGTGTAATAGATGAGAATGCCTTA
>JAONBD010000067.1 GCA_028376765.1 Candidatus Kapaibacterium sp. | reverse complement strand
TTGAATATTGGTTTATCAAACAAGAGCGATTTGCGATATGGAGAAAACCCTGCCCAGTCTGCAAGTTTATATGGAGATTTTCTTCATATTTTTGAGAAACTGCATGGTAAAGATTTATCCTATAACAACATAATGGATATTGATGCAGCCGCAAAGTTAATATTAGAATTCACAGAGGAAATTGCTTGTTGTATTATCAAACATACTAACCCATGTGGAGTTGGGGTAGGCAAAAACTTACTAGAAGCATACGACAAAGCTTTTGCAACAGATACAGTATCACCATTTGGTGGTATAATGATTTTTAACAGAGAAGTTGATATTGATTTAGCTGATAAAATTCATAAAATCTTTTCTGAAGTTGTAATAGCACCAAGTTTTTCAACCGAAGCCTTAGAATTGCTTACTAAGAAAAAAGATAGAAGATTAATAAAACTTGACTTTAAGAAATTATCTGATTCTTTACAAATTGACTACAGATCTGTTGCAGGTGGAATTTTACAGCAAGATTATGACAAAGGTCTAATTGATAGTGACAGCTTAAGAACGGTTAGCGAGAGAGAGGCTAACCCTGATGAATATCAAGCAATGATGTTTGCTTGGAAAGTTGCAAAACACGTAAAATCGAATGCAATTATTTACGCTTTAAAAGATAGAACTTTAGGAATAGGTGCAGGTCAAATGTCTAGGGTAGATTCTGCTCGAATTGCAAGACAAAAAGCTCAAACAATGGGTCTTAGTTTAGATGGTTGCGTATTAGCATCTGATGCTTTTTTCCCATTTGCAGATGGTTTAGAAATGGCAGCTGATGCAGGGGCTACTGCAGTTATCCAGCCAGGTGGTTCGGTTAGAGACCAAGAAGTTATAGCTGCAGCAAATGATAATAATATTTCGATGGTATTTACTGGAATGAGACACTTCCGACATTAATTATAGGAAAACAATGAAACCATTATTTCAATACTATGTTAAAACAAATCTCCCCGATAAACTCAAGCCACTTAAAGAGCTTGCTAATAACTATTGGTGGTGCTGGAGAAACAATGTAAAGAGCTTATTCCATTACATCGACAGAGATTTATTTATTAACTCTAATCATAATCCTAAACTTCTTCTTGCTAAAATCAGCCAGAAGAGAATGGAAGAACTTTGTGATGATGATAAATTCCTAAAATTGCTTGAAGAAGCACATTCCGAATTAACCAAATATTTAAACCTTGAAAAATGGTATAATAAGCAAAACCCCGAGAGTGGAAGAATTGCTTATTTCTCTCCAGAATTTGGGATTAATGAATCATTTCCAAACTATTCTGGTGGTTTAGGTGTTCTTTCGGGAGACCATTTAAAATCTGCATCTGATTTGGGCATTCCATTAATTGGAGTAGGTTTACTCTATCAAGAGGGTTATTTCAGACAAAAGCTATCACACCATGGGTGGCAAAATGAGGTTTATCACTATAATGATTTTTTTAATCTCCCATTAGAATTAGCCGAAGAAAATGGAAAAGAGATTCATATTAGTGTTGATTTGCCTGATGGAACAGTTCATTGTAGAATATGGAAACTTATAGTTGGAACAGTCACTCTAATTTTATTAGATTCTAATATCAAAAATAATACTATAAAATACCACAGAGAGATAACAAACAGACTATATGGTGGTGATAGAGAAACTAGAATTCAACAGGAGATAATCCTTGGTATTGGAGGTATAAGAGCATTAGATAAGCTCAACTTAAAGCCATCTGTTGTTCATATCAATGAAGGGCATGCTGCTTTTGCACTACTGGAAAGAACTAGACAGTACATGGCAGAATTTAATTTGAACTTTGAAACAGCTGCTGAACTCACAAAAGTTAGTTCGGTATTTACAACTCACACACCAGTCCCAGCAGGGAATGAAACATTTGAGATAGACCGCCTCGATAAATATTTTAATAAGTATTTTCCGAAACTAGGTATATCAAAAGAACATTTTCATTCTCTTGGGAAAGCTGATGGATCGGACAGTTATAAATTTTCGATGACACTACTTGGTTTAAAAATGTCTGCTTATGCTAATGGTGTTTCAGCTTTGCATGGTGTGGTTTCCCGTGATATGTGGAAAGGTCTTTGGAACAAGTTTCCAAGTGAAGAAATACCAGTTGGATCGGTAACAAATGGAATACATACTGAAACTTGGTTGGCCTCCGAAATCGAAACACTTTTCACTAAATATTTCCCATCAGATTGGAAACAAAGGCTTGATGAACAAGATATTTGGGACAATGTCTATAAAATTCCAGATGCAGAAATTTACAAAGCAAAACATCGTAGAAGAGAGCGATTAATTGATTTTATTAGATGGAATTTTTCCAAAAAAAATGAATCATACCTTAATTCTTTTCAGATCAGAGATATAAAATCGTTTTTAGATGAAGATACTCTTACTATTGGCTTTGCAAGAAGATTTGCAACTTATAAAAGAGCATCTCTACTATTTAATGATATGCCTAGGTTATCCAGAATATTAAACAATTCCGAAAGACCCATTCAAATTGTAATCGCTGGAAAGGCTCATCCACATGACATTCAGGGTAAGGAAACAATAAAAGAAATAATTGATAAAGTTAAAAATTATGGTCTTGAAAGAAAAGTAGTTTTTATTGAAGATTATGATATGGTAGTCGGTAGGCTAATGGTGAAAGGCTGTGATGTTTGGCTGAATAACCCTATCAGACCAATGGAAGCTTCAGGTACTTCAGGAATGAAAGCTTCACTTAATGGTGCTATAAATTGTTCGATTTCTGATGGCTGGTGGGACGAAGGATTCAATGGTGCTAATGGTTACTCTTTTGGAACAGTTACAGAATATGATTCACTAGATGAACAAAACATTATTGAATCAGGCGAACTATATGATCTACTAGAGTTTGAAATATCAAAAGAATTTTACCAAAAAGATGATAATGGGCTGCCAATCAATTGGATTAAAAAAATGAAGTCGGCTATTGCATCACTATCTGGATTCTTTTCATCTCACAGAATGGTAAAAGAATATGCTCAAAAATATTATTTGCCGGCAGAAAGAAGGTTCAAAGAGATTTCAGAAAACAACGGATACAAAGCTAACAGCCTTATTTCATTTAAGAAAAAAATCTGGACAAATTGGGACAAACTCAATATTTTTGATACAGTTATTGATATTCCCGATAACCTTGCTGGTGGTGATTCAATCACTGCAAAGGCAAACGTCTTTCTAGCTGATCTTGATCCTAGCGAACTAAAAGTTCAAGCTTATTATGGTGATTGGGGTCACGATGGATCAATTAAAAATCCCAAAATAATAGATTTAAATCTAGTTTCTAATGACAATGGAATTGGAAAATATGAAATTAATTTTAATGCCACTGGTTCAGGAATGTTTGGATTAACATTTAGAGTAATTCCAGATTACCATCTTATTGAAAATTATGGTGAAGCATTTAGAATTAAATGGGCTTAATTAAGCAAATAATTTTAATCAAATAATAATAAGCTCGGGCGATTTAACCCGAGCTTTTTTTATATTATTTTGTGTTAAAAACTGGCTCTTCACCCATGTTATAGAACATAAATGAGAACATATCAGCTTCTTCTTCTAATTTCTTAGTTAATGATTTTCCAGATCCATGACCTGCTTTTGTTTCAATTCTAATCAACACTGGATCTCCGCCAGAATGAACTTCTTGCAATCTAGCAGCAAATTTAAATGAGTGAGCAGGTACAACCCTATCGTCATGATCTGCTGTTGTTACCATTGTTGCTGGGTAGCTAACTCCTTCTTTTAAATTATGCAATGGAGAGTATCCTTTTAGATAATTAAACATTTCCTCTTCTTCTGGGTCACCATAATCATCTTTCCAAGCCCAACCGATTGTAAATTGATGAAATTTGAGCATATCAAGAACGCCCACTGCTGGGAAAGCAACTTTATATAAATCTGGTCTTTGTGTCATACAAGCACCAATAAGCAATCCACCATTAGATCTTCCAGATATTGCTAGCTTCTCGCTAGATGTATATTTATTTGATATTAAATATTCTGCTGCTGATATAAAATCATCAAATACATTTTGTTTATTCATCTTCATTCCAGCTTGATGCCAAGCCTCTCCGAACTCGCCTCCTCCTCGCAAGTTTGCCATCGCATATACTCCACCTTGCTCTAGCATTGCTACTAGTGATGGGTTAAATGATGGAGTCAAGCTAATATTAAATCCTCCATAAGCGTATAAAAATGTTGGATTAGTTCCATCAAGCTCGATACCTTTTTTATGAACTATAAACATCGGAATCATTGTTCCATCTTTTGAAGGATACTTCTGTTGTTTAACTTCATAATCATCAGGATTAAAATCTAAATCTGGCTTTCTGAAGACTTCAGAGCTACTACTTGCAACATCATATTTAAAGATTGTTGGTGGGTAATTGAATGAAGAAAATGAATAAAATAGTGTTGTAGCGTCATCTTTACCTGAAAATCCTCCAGCAGAACCAATACCAGGCAAATCAATTTTTTCTAGCAATTTACCATCATAATCATATTTTTCGATTACTGAATTAACATCTATTAAATGATTAACAAACAAAAATCCACCCGATTTCGATACACTTCGTATCGTTCCTTCTTTCTTAGGTAAGATTAAATCTCTCATGTCTAAGTTGCTACCATTTACTGTGACTTCAACTATTTTATTTTGAGGATTACCAATGCTGGTCATCATAAGCAGTTTATTGCCCATGCTCCCAACAATATTATTTTCTCCTTCAAAATTATTAACGATTGTCACCATGTTGGATAAATCGTCAACCTTTGGGTTTGCTTCTAAATCTTTTACAAGTAGCATATTGCCACCAGTACCTTCGTGAACATTTATTATTAAATATTTTTCATCTTCGGTGATTCCTGCATATAGGTTTCTTTGTGGCTTATCATTATAGACTAACACCAATTTGTCTTCTGCTTGCTGAGTACCAATTTTGTGATAGTAAAGCTTATGAAATTCGTTCTTACCTGAGTACTCTGTGCCTTCTTTTGGGGCATCGTAACGGCTATAAAAAAAGCCATCTTTAAAAAAGGAAACGCCAGAAAATTTCACCCATTCAACAACATCCGGGAGCATCTCACCAGTTGCAACATCGATTAATTTAATTTCTTGCCAATCTGATCCAGACTTGGAAATATTAACTGATACATATTTATCATCACCTGATACGCCACTAATTCCGGCAGATACAGTACCATCATCTGATAATTTGTTTGGATTAAAAAATTCGCTAGGCTCGCCATCTAAACCATCTTGTATATAATATACCGATTGATTTTGAAGACCATCATTTTTAGTGAAAATATATTTATCTCCAATTTGTGATGGAGCTCCATATTTTGGATAATTATTCAGCTCTTTTAATCTATTAAGAAAACCTGCTTTATAGGGTATTTGAGCGAGATAATCTTGAGTGACTTTATTTTGAGCTATAACCCAAGCTTCTGTTTCAGGGCTTCTATCGTCTTCGAGCCACACGTATGGCTCTTGGATAGTAACATCATGCCTAGTATATGATGAATCTAATTTTTTAGATTCAGGGTAATTAATTTTAGAAATCTCCTCTCCCTTTTTCTCACAAGAAATTGCAAGTACAATTATTGATATGCCAAGTAATATTTTTTTCATAGAATTCTCTTTTTTAAAAAAATAAATATATGAAATTTTATATACTTACTAAAAATCTAAATAACAAATAATTGAATTATTTAAACTAGTTTCAATAGAAAACCAACTTTTTTTGGTAACACTTGGTAACACTTGGTAA
>JAONBD010000066.1 GCA_028376765.1 Candidatus Kapaibacterium sp. | reverse complement strand
TAAGAGTAGTATAACTTTTTCCTTCTAGCAAGTCAGTCAATTCCTTTATGGTTAGCTCGTGCAGGGCTTCTTCTAATGTGATTTCAGAATTTTCAAGTAACTTCACTAAATGTGAATTAATCGTTGTGGGACTTAGCTTTCTTTCATCAGCAATTTGATGAATATTTAAACCAGATTTTAATAGTTTTTTAGTTTTATCGAAGGTAGAAATTTTTGTTTTAGAATCTTCTATATCGCCACCAATATTTGTTTTAATTGATTTGTGTAAATCAAACTCGCCAATGCTAGGGTTATCTTTTATAAAATCAGTTTTTACTTTTTCGACAGCGTTTAATTTGTAATTATTTATTTCTGAATAATCTAAATTGCTCTTATTTAATTCAATATCGGCTTCCATGTTTTCAACTACTAATTTAGCTTTTTTAATAGCAACAATAATCAATGTTAATTCTTCATCTAGCTGATTTAAAATTTTAATTGAGCTTTTATTATTGGAATCCCTAGATAAATTAATTATATAATAAATATTATTTAAAAATACTTTTTCTAAGAAATCTAAAAAATAATCACAAGCTGCTCCTACCCTTTCATTTAAAACATCAATTTCAAAATTATCGTTTTTAGTTAGCTTAATTATTAAGTTTCTAAACTTACGAGAAGGCTCTAAAGTATCGGATAAAAAACCTAACTGTTCTTCCATCCAAGTTCTGTGTCTAGCAATAATTAGCTTGGTATTTGACTCCCACTTTTTTACAAATATATCCCAAGAAAATGTATTGTAAAGCATTTCTTGAAGGTATATTATAGAATCATATTTTAATTGGATTTGCAGATTTTCTGCTTCTAATTTGTTTTTGGAATACTCTAAAACTTGGTAATTCGTTTTGAACTGATTATCTGATATTTGGCTAATAAGTACAAGTCCATCAAGGGAACGCAATCTTGATAGAGCTACATAGGCATGCCCAGCAGCAAAGACCCCCGAAATATCTAATATTGCTTTTTCAAATGTTAGCCCTTGGCTTTTATGTACAGTGATAGCCCAGGCGAGTTTTAAAGGGAATTGCACAAAGCTACCAATTGTATCTTCTTCTATTTCATTGGTTTCGGGATTAATATTATATTTAATATTTTCCCATTCAAAAGGTTCTACTGAAATTGTGTTGTTTTCATCTGGAAAAAATACTTTAATTTCCTTTTTAGATAAATATGCTATTTTACCCATTTTCCCATTATAGAATTGTTTATCAAATGATGGATCATTTTTAACAAACATAACTTGAGAGCCAAGTTTCAATTCTATTTTTTCAGGTAATGGGAATATATTTTCTGGGAATTGCCCATTTATCTCAGCTTTGTAATAATAGGATTTATCATCAATTGCTTTTAATGATTTCTCATTTATTTCATCTGCAATTCTATTATGTGTAGTAATAGTAACATATCCATCATTATTTATTGAATTAAAATCAGGATTAAACCGCTTATTTAATTCGTTAATATTATCTAATGTTATGTTATTACTTCTGAAATTATTCAATATTGAGATAAAATTTGGATCATTTTGCCGATATATTTTATCTAATTCTATATAAATTGGGTTTTCTTCTTTAACTACTAAAGAATTAAAAAAGAAATATCCGTTATAATATCTATCAAGAAACTCTCTTTCGTTGTTTTTTACAACTGGTGGTAATTGTAATAAATCACCTATAAATAATATTTGAGCTCCGCCATAAGGGATTTCGTTTCTTCTTACCTTCCTTAGAGTAAAATCAATTGCATCTAATAAATCAGCTCTAAGCATACTTACTTCATCTATAATCAAAAGCTCAATATTTCTTATTAATCTTCTTTTGTTTGCACTCATTTTCTGATGATTATTGATAGTGCTTTTTGTATTGACCTTAAATTGTTCAGGTAAATCGGATTGATTAATATAGTCTGGCAAGAAAGTTCCAAATGGCAATTGAAAAAGGGAGTGTATTGTAGTGCCACCTGCATTTAGAGCTGCAATACCAGTTGGTGCAGTAATAACAGCTTTTTTATGAGTTGAGCTTACTATTTCTTTAAGTAATGTTGTTTTGCCTGTGCCAGCCTTTCCAGTTAAAAACACAGACCTGTTGGTCTGATTTATAAATCTCTCTGTAAACACGGCAGGAGTGCTAATATCGTTAATTTTATTTATCAAATTATAAACTTTCTGCTATCTGTTTAATTAAAGGAAAGGCATAATTCCAACCTTGTACTGAATCTTCGTAACGTTTGCTGCCATTTTCAATTTTAGAATAATCACTAGCGTTTAGTTCTAATAAAGTAACACCATTTTCTTCTGTCAGTAAATGCTCTATTGTTATGTAGTTTTGGGGAATATCATTTAAATCAGATTCTGATGGGAATACAGTATATTTTAATTTTTTAAACTCCTCAAATTCTAATATAACCCCATGTACTAAAGTTTTGCTAACACCATCTGATGTTAAATTCCATTTAATAGGGTTGCCAATCTGCCAGTTAGTAATAACATCACAATCAAACATATATGTTTTTATGTGATCTGGCTTAGTAAGAACCTCCCATACTTTTTGAGTATTAGAGCTTATAGACTGGCTAAGTTTTAATGTTGACTGCATGATAAAATAATATATTTTTTAAAAAGAAACAATTTATGAAAACCACCGTCTTAAGCCAAGTTCATTGAACAAATTACTAAAACAAATAGTTCACACAAATTCTTTAACCAATAATTTAAACAAATGAAAAAGTTAATACTACTAATGTTGATAGTATATTCTCAGACTTTCTCTCAGAGCAAGTACACTATAAACGGATATGTTAAAGATAAGGAAACTGGTGAATCGCTTATTAGTGCTGCTGTTTCATTTCCATCTGCAAAAACTGGTGTCAACACCAACGCTTATGGATTTTATTCGATAACCTTAGATGAAGCTTCTTACAGTATCTCAGTTAGCTATGTTGGTTACAAGACCTTCAAAAAGGAAATTAATTTAAATGATAATATTAAATTGGATATTGAGCTAGAGCCAAATGAAGTTCTTTCTGAAGAAGTTATTGTGACCGCAAGGAAAGTTGATGAGAATGTAAAATCTGTAGAAATGAGTTCTATCGAACTTAGTACAGCTACAATCAAAAAAATACCTGCTTTGCTTGGAGAGGTCGATATTATTAGATCTATCCAGCTTCTGCCAGGAGTATCTACTGTTGGAGAAGGTGCTACTGGGTTTAATGTACGTGGTGGTGGTGTAGATCAAAACTTAGTTTTATTAGATGAAGCACCAGTTTATAATCAGTCGCACTTGTTTGGCTTCTTTTCTGTATTTAATCCAGATGCAGTAAAAGATGTTAAACTAATAAAGGGTGGGATACCTGCTCAATATGGTGGTAGATTATCTTCAATTTTAGATGTTAAGCTAAAAGAAGGTAATAGCAAAAAATTTGATGTAAATGGTGGTATTGGTACTATTTTCAGTAGGTTTTCTGTCGAAGGGCCTATTATTGAAGATAAATTATCTTTTATAGTGGCAGGTAGAAGATCATATATAGATGTTCTAGCTGGTCCATTCCTGCAAGATGGATTAGAAGATGCACAGCTATATTTTTATGATTTAACAGCAAAAGCAAACTGGAAAATAGACGATGAAAATACAGTATATATATCTAGTTATTTTGGAAGAGATGTATTTGGTACTGGCTTTTCTTTTAACTGGGGTAATAGAACATTTTCAACAAGATGGAATCATTTGTTTTCAGATAAACTATTTTCAAACTTAACATTCTATTACTCACTTTATGACTATCAAATCCAATTCGGTGATGATGGTTTCGACTCCTTTAAATTAGAGTCTGATATTCAGACTCAAGGATTAAAGTATGATCTAGATTATTTTGTTAGTAATAATAGCAACATTAAATTTGGTGCAGAGGCTATCAATTATGGCTTTATACCTGGCTCTGCCTCTGGAGCTACCGATGGTACTGAAATTGATGTTAGCGTTAATAACCGTTTAGGTTTGCAAACTGCTGCTTATGTAGATCAAGAATATGATGTTAGTGATAATTTTACTGTAAAGTATGGAGCAAGATTCTCAAATTATCTTAACTTAGGACCTTATGATGTTTATACTTATGATGAAAATTCAGAACCGGGTAGATCAAAAGATGTCTTATCTGTTAAAGAAGCTGGTAGAAATGAAATTATTGAAGACTTCTTCAATTTTGAACCAAGAGTATCTATGAAATATAATCTTGGTAATACAAGTTCAGTAAAATTAGGTTACAACAGAATGGCTCAATATATTCATTTAATGAGCAACACAGCGGCTGCAACCCCAGTTGATTTATGGACTACTTCTTCTAACAATTTAAAGCCACAGCTTGCCGATCAGATTGCCTTAGGCTATTTTAGAAATTTTGATGATAATCAATGGGAAACATCAGTAGAAGTTTATTACAAGGATTTGCAGAATCAGGTAGCTTACATCGATGGTGCAAATATCACATTGAACGATCAATTAGAAGCAGATTTGATTCAGGGAGATGGAAGGACTTATGGAGCCGAGTTTTATGTGAAACGTACTCGTGGAAAGCTAAATGGTTGGGTTAGTTACACACTATCTAGAACCGAAAGAAAAATTGATGGCATTAATAATAATGATTGGTATCCAGCACGATTTGATCAGACTCACAAATTTAACTTAACAATGATTTATGATGCTTCTGAAAAATGGAGTTTTTCAACCAATTTTGTTTATTTAACTGGAACTCCAATTACTTTCCCAACTGATGTATTTGTTTTCCAAGGTTTATCTGTTCCGATAAATGCACCAAACACTAGAAATCAAGATAGAATTACCGATTATCATAGGTTAGATTTAGGAGCGACTTACAGACCATTTAACGAGCAAGATGATTGGTGGAAAGGAGAATGGGTATTCTCTATTTATAATGTATATAATAGACGAAATGCTTATTCAATTTCTCCAGGTATAGATGATGGATTAAGACAAGCTACCAGATTGAGTATAATTGGATCGATTGTACCATCAGTTACATATAATTTTAATTTCGATTTAAATCAAGTAATCTATGGAGATGAAAATGAATAAGGTTTATGCACTAATTGTAGCAATATTAGTTTTTTCTTGTGAGGATAAAGTTACTGTTGATTTTGGGGAAGCTGCCGAACTTATTGCAGTGGATGGCATACTTACAAATCTAAATGAAAGCCAAACTATTACCTTACAGCGTACAGGTAGTTATTTTATTCAAAATTCAACCCAATATATCGAAGATGCAAATGTTTGGGTTGAATCGGATGCGGGAAGTATATACAATTTCCCACATACCGCAGATGGTAATTATATCTTACCTGCCACCGAAGTTGATTTCCAAATGGGAATTAACTACACCCTTTATGTAGAGCTTGGTTCTGATACTTATACTTCTGTGAGTAATTTGGAAAGAGTACCACCAATCGACTCAATAGTTTGGAGAATGGAATCGGTAGTACCTTTTGGAGTTGATGTTGATTCTATTATCTATGCACAATTTTATGCTCGTGATATTGATGGAATTGGAGATTTCTTCTGGGCTAGAGCATATAGAAATGATTCACTTATTAACCAACAAAGTTTTAACTTGGCTTGGGATGCTTCTCCTGGACCAGGAATTATTTTTGATGGCGACACACTAGCTTTTGCAACACCAATAAGGCAAGTTATGACTCCTAACGGTACTGAGTTTGGAGAAATAATAGAGCAAGGTGATAAATTGCAGATTAAGCTTTTAGCAATTAATGAAGATTTTGCTTATTTTATTACAATTTTAAGCGAGCAAG
>JAONBD010000065.1 GCA_028376765.1 Candidatus Kapaibacterium sp. | reverse complement strand
GAGGGAGAAATTAAAAATATAGCTAAAATAAATCAACACCCAAGGTTTTCCAAAGAAGATTTAGATCGACTAATATTAAGGTAAAATCAGCCACTTTCATTGTTTTTTCATTGCTTTCAAACAAAAAACCCTTCGATATTCAATAATATCAAAGGGTTACGTTTATTATTGGTGATCCCAAGGGGATTTGAACCCCTGTTGCCGCCGTGAAAGGGCGGAGTCCTAACCACTAGACGATGGGACCATTTAAGAAGTACAAACATAAGGATAAATATTAGACATTGCAAATAAAAATTTCACATTTAAGATAAATTACTTTTAAGTCAAATGACTATACTTTTAATTAATTTCCATTTTTAACTAGTTGTATTTTTAATACTAAATTTAAGCCTATATTCTTTTGGAGAAAGCCCTGAATACTTACGAAAAGTTTTTCTGAAAGCTTTTTCATCGTTGTAACCAATGCCATACATTATTTCAGAAATTGTTAAAGTTGTTAGTTCTAACTTCTTTTTTGCACTTTCAACTTTAACCCTTTGTAAATACTCAATGGGAGTATTGTCTGTAGCTTTTTTAAACCTTCGCAGAAAGCTCCTTTGATTTAAATAAACCATATTTGCGATTTCTTCTATAGATATTTTATTCGAATAATTTTCTTCGATAATGTCCTGAGCTTGCTTTATTTGTTTATCATCGTGTTCTCTTTGTCCCTGAAATATCATAAACTGACTTTGCTTATCTCTATCAAAATCTATTTCAGAAATTTTGGAAATCCAAATGGCTGTCTCCCTACCAAAATATTTTTCAATTAAAAAAAGAGTGAAATTAAGAAAAGAGTAAGCACCACCGCTTGAATATATTCCATTATCTTCACAAATAATTTTCTCTGGTACAAGATGAACCTCTGGATATCTTAATTTGAATAAGTTTTGAGCCGTCCAATGTGTAGCACAAGCCTTTCCATTCAGCAACCCAGTCTCTGCCAGAAGAAAAGCTCCTTTACAAAGACTTGCTATATCAGTATTATGATTGCTTCTTTGATTTTTAATCCAATCTATAAATAAGGTATTCTTATCTATTTGTTTTATCAAATCTCCATCAATGGAAGAAACTATTATTAAATCTGTTTTTTTTATTTCGTCAATTGTTTTAGTTGGCTTTAAACTGATTAATTTGTGATAAGTAACTGGATCTTTAGTAAGCCCAACAATATCAACAGTCCAAAAATCTTCTGTTGAATTCACTTTCTTTTTATAAAATGAATTTGCCATTCTTAGCAAATTATAAGGAGCAATTATTGTATCAACAATACAGCTTCCAATTGGTAATATTATACTAACATGTTTCATAAAAGCAAATCTAAAAAAACTCTTTGTCTGAAACAACACCTAAAGTTGTCGTTTTTGACATTTACAACTATATCATTTAAGCCATAAATTTGTATTGTAATAATTAATCAGCAGAGGTGTAACAATATGTCTACTCAATCACAAAAGAATCAAATTATTGATAATCCTTCAAAAAATGGATCAGAAATAAGTATCACAGGAAAATGGATTCCCAAGAAAAAAGGAATCCTTTTTCTTAAATCAGAAGACTCAAAAGAGCTTATAAGTGAATGGAATGATATTCATAATGAAGCGAAGGCTCATCCTGGAGTCTTATCTACCGAAATAAATCATGCAATTGGCAAAGATGCAATCCTTGTTCATCATGTTTTTAGAGATAAAGATTCGCTTATTAACTATTTTAATACTATTGCCCCTCGTCATATTGAAAAATTAAAGGATATTGCTACTCCCGATACTCAATTAGTACGTGGTATAGAATTCAATGATGATATCATAAAGACTATTTCTGATAAAGCAAATGTAAATTTCGGCGAATATATTTACGGATACGTTCGCAATGATTACGAAATGCCAGATGAAAAAGATGCAATTCAAGTTACTGCAAAATGGAAAGTTAAAAAAGATTCAAATGGGACTCTTGAAGACTTAATTAATAATTGGAGAAAAGTCGCTATCGAAGCAAATGATATCGAAAAAGGTCTTTTAAGGTTCGAAGCTTATAAAGTAATTGGTGAGGAAGCCCTTATAATTCACGAAACTTTTAAGACAAATGATGATCTTCAATTCCATTTGACAAAGGGAACAGCTGCAAAGTACAAGAAAGATATAGATACTGGTGCATTTCCAGAAAATTACTTTTTTAGAGGTCCCGTTTCTTGGATGATCAGAACTTATTCAAAATTTATGAATCTTCCTGCTACCTATACAACTCTTGGAAAGAGCTATAAAGCAGATGATGGAAGTTTTAGCGATGGCATTATCAAGTAAAATAATTTCTTAATTCTAATTAATAAAAGGATAAAATATATGAATAACTCAGAAATAATCGTTGTATATAGCTGGACAGCTAATGAAGGAAAAGCTGAAGAACTACAAACTATTTATAAAGAAGTGTCTGCCCAAATGAAGGCCAATGAACCTGATGCAAACAGAGTAGAATGCTATTTTGATAGTAATCTTAACAAATTGGTAGTTATAGACTTTTTCAAAAATGCAGAAGCAGTTGGTTTTCACCTTGGAACTACAGCAAACAATCACTTTGGCTCTTTATTGCAAATTGCAAAACCCGGACCTTTCCTATTTTGTGGTGATATTCCAGAAGCAATTCAGACAGCAACAAAAGAAATGGGATTAGATGCAACATTTGCACCGCATCAATTTGGATTTACCAAATAATTCCAAATAAGTTTAGAAGACCTGTAATTTTGTTTTAGAAGATTTTGTATCTTTAAAAATAATATAAACTAATTTACTTAGACTATAAGTTAATTTTATAATCAAAATTAAACTTATAGTCTTTTTTTATATTCCAAATATTAAATGAAAAATTTTAAAAAAGATATAAAATTATATACAGAAAGGTTCTCTCTTGTGGCACTAAAGCCCCATCAGGTAGAGCTTGTGTATAATTATGTTACCAATAATATTAATCATCATAAACATGCAATGCCACATAGAAATAAAGCCTTTTTCTCGTTTGAATTGCAAAAGTTGATACTTGAAGAAGAAAATGAACTTCAAAAATCTTTGAAGATGATAAGATTTTATATATTTGATAAACATAAAAATAATATTTTAGGCGATATAATTATCAATGATATACAACGAGGGTATGTAGCATCGGCATCTATTGGAGTTAAAATTGATAAAGATAGTACCAGAAAAGGTATTGCCGAAGAATGCTGCAAGGAAGTTCTATCTTTTATATTTAATGGTCTAGAAATTTATAGAATTGAAGCCAATATACTGCCCAAAAATATCCCCTCCATCAAACTTTTCGAAAAGCTTGGGTTTACAAAAGAGGGCATATCTCGTGGCTATTTTTATACTGATGGAGATTGGCAAGATCACCTTAGGTATTCATTATTAAAAACCGATTAGAAACATGAACGAAGATCAAAAAATTATATCTATAACAGGTGGAATTGCATCTGGAAAAAGTACAGTAGCCGATATAATTTCTCAAAAAGGTTATAAAGTAATCCGAAGTGATGATACTGCTAAATTACTAATGAAGGAGAATCAATCCCTTAAAAATAAACTAATTGCAAAATTTGGGAGTAATATTTATTCTGGGACTGAAGTAAATAAAGATTTCATATCAAAGTTGATTTTTGGCTCAGATGAAAAATCAAATAATAATAGAGATAATATGAATTCGATTGTCCATCCTTTTGTAATCGAAGAAAATTATAAAACAATCGAAGATTTTTTCAATACAGGCGAAAAAATAGTTTTTGTGGAAAGTGCCCTAACATTTGAAGCTAGTATGGAAGATGGCTACGATTACATAATCTGCACATACAGTGAAGAAGAAGTAGTCAGAAAAAGACTTCAATTACGAAATAATTTTTCTGATGATCAAATTACTCAGCGCTTGGAATCACAGCTTTCACCACAATACAAAAAATCTCATTCTGATTTTACTATTGAAAATAATTCAGATTTAGATACTTTAAAAAATACGACTGAATTTATTTTAGATTTGGTGGTGAGCTTGCCAGGTAAAGACCCTCAAAAGTATGAAGAAGATAATTAAAAATATACTCGAATTTATAAAAGACGATTTTGGTTGGTCAAGGTATATTTCTTCAATAGGAATGTTGATATTCATGTTCTATCTCTATTATACCAAAATTATTAATAACTATTTGATAAATAATTCAATTAATTTTTCACATTATTATCTTGCTCAATTAGTTGTAATTTTTGCTGTATTTTATTTAATTTCGATTCAAAAACTAAAATTAAACTTGCTTATTTTTACTACATTTTCGGTGTTGATTTTATATCTGAACTACTCTACAAAATCTAGTTTCAACTATTTTGTAGATTTAATTAGCTTAGACCCAAAACTAAATATTTGGGCAAAAAAAGTATTTATTAATTTCCAAAAACCTGTCGCTTTAGTCTTACCATTGCTCATTCCATATTTTTTTCATAAAAAGCGATTAAACTCTTTTTATGGGTTTACCACAAAGGGGTTCGATTACAAACCCTACTTAATTATGCTACTTTTTATGGTACCTTTAATCTTTGCTGCGGCTTATGGTGATTCCTTTCAGAGAATGTACCCAAGGTATAAGCCTAGTATTGCAGAAGATTACGGGCTGATTAATCACTATGTAAGCGTTATTTCATTTGAGGCAAGTTATGTACTTCGCTTTGTTGGTGTTGAAGCATTTTTCAGAGGTTTTTTAGTTATTGGTGGATTCTTGCTTTTTGGTAAAAGAGCGATTTTACCAGCAGCTTGCATCTATTCAATTTGGCACTTTGGTAAACCAATGGGCGAGGCAGTAGGTGCTTTCTTTGGAGCTTATGTGCTAGGAATTATAGCTTACAAAAGCAAGTCAATTTTCGGTGGTATTGCCATTCATTATGGGGTTGCCTTGCTTATGGAACTAAGTGCCTGGTATTGGATATTGAATTAGTTGCATCTCCAAGAAATTGGTTCTCCATTCCAAGTTATTGCTTTGCCCTCTGTATCATAAGTTATTTGATTAGAAAATTTGTAGTTCTCAATGCTTATAGTATATCCTTTACTATCAAATAAAGTTTCAGTGTATTCAACTAATGTTGGGTTAAAAATAGAAGCGTAAAATACTGGATCTATTGCACTGTTATATATCCACCCACTCACTCTATTTGGAACCACACCACTAATATTTATAAATGGAATCCATTCTCTTAACTCTTCAAAAGCAAAATCTTTTTGATCATATTCTTTAACTTTATACACTCTTTCACTTTTTAGTTCTCCCTTACCATCAACAAAATTACCTTCATAAAATTTTTGTTGGCATTCAATCCATTGACCATTTCCATCATAAATCAAGCTGTCAGTTCTACTAAGAAGAAATTCATCCATTCTATAATATTTAAAATAGCCTTGGACTTTAACGACTTTATTATTCTCTTTAAAGTAGACTATTGAATCGCTAACATAAGTATCATTTGTATTTTCAGAAGTAATCTGAATTCCTTGGTATTTTACATAGACATTCCTGTTATCAAAAAAATAGTGGCGTCCTATTAAGGTTGTTCCGTTAACATAAATTTCAACAAGTTCTTCATTCACTTTTCTGTATTGATAATCGTATCCAGCGTAGTCAACATCTAGAATATCATTATCAATCGAATAACTTAAACCTAAGTTATTCGCAAAACTTTCAATTTTTGTTTCTGAGCAATTTAATTGTGTATTTACTTGATTATCATCGCATGAAATCAAGAATATTATTATAAATATTAATAAGATATTCATTTCTTCCCTTCTTTTTCTTCAAGATAATAAATTAAAAATAAACTCTTTTCATTTTGGGGATTCTATTCATGGCAAAAAAGCTATAAATCAAACATTAAATAA
>JAONBD010000064.1 GCA_028376765.1 Candidatus Kapaibacterium sp. | reverse complement strand
AAAATATAATCATTTTAAATTTATAAGATTTGAAATTGCTACAAAATTTGAATAAATAAAATTTTCTAAACTTGGGTGGTATTCATTTTTCTCTAAATGGTTTCTCATAATTTTAGTTATATGAAAACCATGATTATCGAAAAGGTTGAAAAAGTCTTTTAAATATGTTCGTGAATCAATATTTGCACCTCCATACTCAAACTGAATAAAGTCAATAAAGTTATTATTTAAATATTGGCCAAATCCTTCAAAGGCTTTTAATTCATGACCTTCTATGTCTATTTTTACAAAATCGATATGATTTATTTCGTTGTTAATAATATAATTATCAATCCTCTTCAAATCTATCTCTTCGGAGATATTCATTTTTATGTTATACGATTTCAAATCCCTCTGATATAGTGAAGCTAACCCACTTCTGTCTTTGTCGTAATAAATGGGTAAAGTGCATTCAGAATCAGAGACTCCAAAATTATTTAGTTTGATATTTTTTAAGCCACCGAATTTTTCTGAAAGAATTGAGAAACAACTTTTTGTTGGCTCAAAAAGATGAAGCTCTATTTCAACATTTTGGTTATTAGATTCCGAAAGAAGTATCTCTGTATATTCGCCAACATTAGCACCAATGTCAAATACGATAATGGGTTTTGCCCTGTTCTTGAAATGAAGGTACAAATCATTAACGAAATTCTGCTCTCCATTTTTTTTCAAAATTAGCATTACCACTATTTTCAAGTTTAATAAACAGAAAGATAAGTATCTTTCTTAAGAATCTTCTTGAATTTGAGTTATTCCTGATCATAAACGTTTACCATTTAAAATTAAAGACATAAATGTCTCCCCAGCTTAAATTTGGTAAATTACTCACTAAATTGATAATTTCATTAAAGTTCATATTCTCGTTGCTAATTAGTTCCATAGATTCACCAAAGGAGATATTGAAGTATTTATAGCCAATTGAATTCAAGTGTTCCAATGTCTTAATTGCATCATGTCTTGATTCAGGAATAGCAAACTCAAAAGATAGCGAATTTATATCAGCCGTATTTAACGTTTTTAATATTTGTATTTCAGTACCCTCTGTATCAATCTTTGCAAATTTAGCTCTTCCATATTTTTCAACTAAATCATTGATTGTTATTTAGTCAACAATAACTTCTTGATTAAACTTATTACCTAAATCACCAAAGCGACCAGTATTCTTAACTGTATCGATCCATTCCTCTGAAGTAGTAGATAAGACATTTGAATCATTTATAAATAGTTTCACCTCGTCTCGATTTGGACCAATCGCTTTTTCTACTACATTTGTTTTTGGAAACTTTTTAATCAGTTTTTTAGCTAGGACTGGATTTGGCTCAACAGATATGACTCTAGCACCTAACCCCAAATATACCTTTGTCCTATTACCTAAGTTTGCTCCAATATCAAACACTAAATCATTCTCTTGAATGATGTTAGAATAAAATTTCATTCTTTTTGAATGCTGGAAAATATGTTCATTGATGTAACTATAAATTCTATCCTTTAACATGAGACCTACATAATTTTTGATTTACTATATAATTTGCAAATATAATACATTTCAAATTAATAAACTCTCTGTTAGGTTTTATTTATTTATTGAATTGTAAATGATATTTAAATACGAATCATCTTTATTAAATGTATATTTTGCTAACTGTTCTAATCCTTGATATAGTATTGGGGGGTTAGTTTCAAATTTTTTAAAATATTTCTTAACATCTGAGTAACACCTAATTTGATCTAAATTCTTTATAAGTTTAAGCAATGTATGATTTTGTT
Organism: Candidatus Kapaibacterium sp.; assembly: GCA_028376765.1. Classification (GTDB taxonomy): domain Bacteria; phylum Bacteroidota; class Ignavibacteria; order Kapaibacteriales; family UBA2268; genus JAJRPT01. The sequence continues at coordinate 4,211 of JAONBD010000064.1, read as the reverse complement.
CAAAATGTAACAAAGGTTTATTTATTAGCACTGATTCTAAGCCAACTGTACCATTAATTGTTGCTACAACCATTGAATTTTCTATTAACTCTGCGGAAGGTGCATTTAGATTTATTAGTTCAACATTTGACATAGATTTTAATTTTTTGTAAAACCACAAATTTTTATAGTAGATTAAATTTAATATGAAATAGTGAAAGTTTAAATTATTCAATTTGAATTGTGATGGATGTTCTTTCACATAAATTTTCCAACCCCTTGGAATTGCATCCGATATCATTTTTATAATTGTTAATTGATTCTGTAATTGGGATGTCACATTTGTTACTGCTTCAGGTTCAAAATGTAGTGCATAAAAAACATATTTTTTTGTAAAATCAGGTTCTATGGAGATTTTATTGTAATAGCGATTCATTTTACCTATTACAAAGTAATGCTTTAATTTAGTAAAATAATCAAATTCTAAACCAGTTCCTGGTACTTCTTGTTTGGTACTTCCTCTTAAAAACATGAGGATAAATTGAGCAAACATTACATTTGTGTTTATTAATTTATCTTTGAAGCTCAACTCTTTATTCTTATTATGAACGGCAGAACAACATTTGTTCTTTTTTACTGTATCATAATCAAATTTATTTCCAATTAATTCCAGAGGTTCTTTGGTATTTAAATGATAAATCCAATAGCAATTTGTATAAGAAACAGAAATTGTATAAGCTTGAATATTATTTTTTACAGCCATTTCTAAAGGCAAAGTATCGTAAACTAGCCCATGCTCAATAGTATAAGAAATTATAAAGTTAATTTTATTGTTATCGAATACCTCTTTCCAAAAAGAAAGTGCATTGTAATATATATAAGATAATTGTGCTCCATCTATAATAAACCTATGCATTGCAAATTCGATTTTGCGTTGTGTTGGTCTAAATTCTTCTATCAAATCATAGTTTATTTTTTTAACATGATCTAACTTATTCATTTCTTCGATAGTCAAAATGTGTTTTATACAATCAAATTTAGAATATTGTTCCTGTTGTTTTATATTTTCAACAATTAAAACTACGATGAAGTATTCTTTACTTTGAATTACATAATCAATATGTTCACATGGTCTATCTATTAATATTATATTTTTCATATTTGGTATAATTATGTAGTTAATCTTACTTAATTGAAAGTATTACTTCCGCTAATTTAAAATCAAATTCATCATCTATATCTATAGAATCTTTTTTGTTCATAATATAGGCAAATGTGTTTTCTTTTAAATGAAAGCTTTTTTCTTCTAAGAGGTTCTTACATTTACTGATATAAATAGCACCATTCAATCTATAGTATTTTTCCAACTCCTGACTTCTTTTGTCTAATACTTCTTCCTTTAAAAAACTCTTCATACTCTCATTTGCAGGAAGAGTATTACACCAAAGTGGCGAATGATCAGTCTCACAAATACTTATTACAGAATCAGCATTCTTGTTTGCTAATAGTTCAATTGCTTCATCAATATGAATTTCATTTCTTAATGGACTAGTCGGTTGTAATAGTATAACGTAATCAAAATCTTCCAGATTTTCTAGAGCGTGTTTTATTACTACAAATGACGAAGCTTCATCACTTGCAAATTCAGAAGGTCTTTTTATTGTTTCTGCTCCAAAATCTTTAGATATCTGTAATATATCATCGCTGTCGCTTGTTACAATTACTTTATCTAAATTGTTGCTATTTTTAGCCGCCTCAATTGTCCATGCAATTAATGGTTTACCATTTAGATCAAGCATGTTTTTATTGGGAAGTCTTTTGCTTCCACCTCTTGCTGGTATAATTGCTAAAATTGTTTTGCCTTTGTACATTAAAATACCTCTTTATATTCGGTATTTGCTTTTTCGTATTCTTCAATTCTGCCTATATCTAGCCAATATTCTCGGATTGGGAAAGATATGGTAGTTTTCTTTTGCTTGATTAAATTATCAAATAAGGTAGGCATATCGTAAAATTCATTTTCTGGGATATTCTCAATTACTTCTGGGGATAACATATAAATACCCGCACTCACAAAGAACCTTTGAACTGGTTTTTCTTCGATAGATAAAATTTTGCTGTCTTCAATATTAACAACACCATAAGGCACTTGGAAATCATATTCTCGGACGCACATAGTTCCTACCGAACTGTTTGATATATGATAATCATGTAAATGCTCAAAATTTATATTGGTAAGAAGATCGCCATTCATAACAAAAAATGGCTCATCTGGTAAATCAGTCAAAAGGCTTAGAGCACCAGCAGTTCCCATTCTTTTTTTCTCTGCAACGTACTCAATATTAACTCCGAAATCGGAGCCGTCTTTAAAGTAGTCTTGAATAATCTGAGATTTGTAGTTAACACACATTATAATATTAGTATATCCATATTCTGCAAATTTTTCTACTATAGTTTGTAGGATAGGCTTGTTTCCTACCTTCAACATTGGTTTAGGTGTCCGATCTGTGAGTGGACGTAACCTTTTCCCCATGCCGCCAACCATTAAAATTACTTTATTTTTCTTTTTTTTAGGCTTGATTAGCTCATCAATTTCTTTTAAGCCAAGGATTTTCCCATTGATATCAACGATTGGTATTTGATGGATTTTCTTTGCTAAAGCAATTTTAAGAATATCCTCTTTTGTATCGTTAATAGTAGCAACAGTAGGGTTTTTAAAAACTAGAGATTCAATTGGATCATCTAATTTCAAGCCTTTTAGGAGTCCTCTTCTAATATCGCCATCTGTTATTGTGCCAATAAGTTTATCATTTTCATCTACAAATAGGGCAATCTGAAGAGCCCCACTATCAATAATTTGTAGTGCGTCTTTTATAGTAGCATCTTGCCTAAGTTTTATGCTTTCAATACTTTTCATCTAATTTCTTTCAAAAGTACGAAACTTTCAGCAGAATTGCAGCCAGCAGCAGCTCCTCTTAATGTTGCTAAAGCTCTAATATTCTTTTCACTACGTGGAAACGGATGTTTTGCCATTTCAGATTCAAATACTTCCATAATTTCAATTTTTTTATCTAATTGATCTGATATATCCACAAAAACGTTTGGAATAAAAGAATCTTCCTTTGTGCTTGGAGCAAAGTCTGTTTCGCTCAAGGTCTCCATCATGTATATTTTTTTTATAAATGGATACCTAAATGATTTGGTACAGCTATAAGCTGCTTCAAATATTTTTCTATGATCTGAATGCACATCACTTTTAAATGGCAAATATATAATATTTGGTTCAATTTTATTTAATACATTTGATATTTTACCAATCAAATCGCTAAAGGTAAATTGATCAACCTTTGTTGTAGGTAATCTCAAGTTAAGAGTGCTATCAAACCCATAAAGTTTTTTAACTTTTTCAATTTCAGATTCTCTTTTGTTATAGTACTCGCTATTTTCATCAATTGAAGTACAAATCAACCAGTATATGTGGTCACCTTTTGCTTTATGTTTTAATAGAGTTCCACCAGCTCCTAAAGTTTCATCATCTGGATGAACTGCAACGACTAATACTTTGTTCATAGGTATTCTCCTATTTTTGGTAGAGCTTCAAAATCGTGTTCTAAAATTCTTATAGCACCGTCATAGGTTTTAACAGTTATAGTGTTATCTTCAATGTTCAAGATTTTGCCACCTTCTAAATTCTTTTGTGCAAGCTTTACTTTTTCAACTTTCCAAACTTTTATTTCTTCATTATTATATTCAAGATGTGCACCAATATAAGGTTTTGTCAATGCTCTGACTAAATTAAATATTGCTGAACTACTCATTCTAAAGTCAATTTTTCCATCACCTTTTCCTCGTTTTCTCCAATTATTGGACTCACTATGATCTTGGTTGTTTTTTTTAAAGGTTCCGTTTTCAAGTTCAGAGACAAATTCTTCAATCTGAGTAAGTGCAATATTAGATACTTTATTGTAAAGGCTTTTAGCATCATCATTTTCAGCAATCTTAAAATCTTTTTGTGATAATATGTCACCAGTGTCCGCACCTTCATCCATAAAGAAGAATGTAGATGCACTTTCTTCCAAACCTAACGCTAATGCCCAAATTAAGGGGTGTCTTCCTCTGTTCTTAGGCAATTTAGCTGGATGAAAACCAATTATTCCCATTTCCGCCATTTCAAGCAAATCTTTCTTTATAAGACTTGACCAGCCAAAGCAAAACAAAATGTCTGGCTCTTT
>JAONBD010000063.1 GCA_028376765.1 Candidatus Kapaibacterium sp. | reverse complement strand
TCAACAAAAGCAACTTGAAGAAACTCACTACGAACTTATCGAAAAAAATGAAGAAGTATTGGCATCAATAAGGTATGCCCAAACAATTCAATCTGCTATGTTACCATCTTTTAAATCTTTACAAGAAAATATAAAAAACTTCTTTTTAATATTTAAGCCGAAAGATATAGTTTCTGGCGATTTCTATTGGTTCAAAAAGTTAGATGATGGCTTTTTATTAGCCGTTGCAGATTGTACTGGGCATGGCGTTCCCGGCTCTATGATTTCGATGATGGGTTCTTCTATATTAGACGAAGCTGTTCTGAGCCAAGGGCTTAGAGACACTGGAAGGATACTAACCTATTTAAATTCTAAGATGATTGAAGGGTTAAATAAAAGAGATAGTTCTAGTGAAAATAGAGATGGTATGGACATTTGTTTGATTAGGATTATCTATTCCGATACAAGTGAGGTTGGTTTACAATTTTCTGGAGCAAAACGCCCTTTATATCTTCTAAACGATAGCGAACTTAATACTATTAGAGGTGATAGAAATTCTATTGCTGGTGAAAAGCATCTTGATACCGATTTTGATTTTAGTACTAATAAATCACTACTAAAAGCTGGTTCTAAACTTTTTCTAACAAGCGATGGTTTTGTAGATCAAATGGGAGAAGAAGGCAAAAAATATGGTACAAAGAGGCTAAAGCAATTATTGGGAGTAAATCGCTCATTTGATAATATCCAAGAAGAATTAGAAGCTGAGTTTACCTCTCATATCGGATTAGAAGACCAACGAGATGATGTAACAATTTTAGGTATTGAAGTATAAGCTAAACAGTGTATTTTAATAAATCACCATTATTAGAATTATGTTTGATTAAGGATGCGAGTTGAGGTATTTTGGTTGTATTGTCCGCTATAAAAAAGCAAAATGCAAATTACCTTCCGCCAGCAATTGAAAGGCGGAAATCGAAACCAACTTGAGTAGTGCTAAAGCCAGGTGTGGCTGCTCCTTCGTTGAAAGTACCGTCGTACCTAACAAAGAATGATGCTGTTAACCTTTGAGAAAGGGAATATCTGATCCGTGGCTCTATTGTAATAACCGTACTACCATCTAGGATTCTGCCTCGCTCATCTCCCCCTTCAAAACTTTCTGTATCGAATACATCAAAAGTACCACGGCCATTGTATTTATAGGATCCTAAAAAGCTAATTTCAATTTCATTTTCTAGCTTCAATCCAATTAAATCAAATTCAAAGCTATCCATAGTGTAGCTTGATTGAACCTGTATTTCATTACTAACCTGAGAGGTTATTACAGATTTAGAAGCAAGATTTAGATTATACCCTTGGGTCCTGTTCCATTTTACACTACCTGTTAGTGTTCCGCCAATTTTTGATTCATCAAAGGATAGAGTCACTCCAATCAAAGGAGAAAAGCCAGACATTACTTGTTGGTTTTGGATAGCTCTACCATTATCAGTTATTTGGACAGCTTCCTGATAAGTTGATTGATATGCATGGTCAATTTGTACTTTTTTAAGGTAGCCATTCCATAGCGACCATTCCTCTAAACCAGTCCACCTAACGCCCCAGTTTAGAGATGGTAAAAATTTACCAACTTTACCTGTACCACTTAAGCTAAATGCTTCTAATCCTTCGTAGAAAGATTCAGCCAGTGCAGCGTTTCTTAGTTTGTTTTTATCGAGAGAATCAAGATTATTATTTGCGTCAATTGCTGCTGCTCGCTCGTTATATATACCAACAACATCTTGAACAGTATTACCAAATATATTAACTCCAAATATTTTTGGCATCGAAATAAATGTTCTTTCAAAAGTTTCTTGTGCAATGATATTAGAAAAAGTCGGAACTCCATTTTCGTCAGTCAAAATTGTTTGGTTTCTATTATAACCAAGCCTTGTTCTCCAGTTTAAATCTAATGTCGCACCAGGCCAAAGCGGTCTTGATGTGGATATATCCATATCCGTCGATTCTCTTAAATTATCTTGAAATCGTCCATTAGCAGGCCTTCTGCCAACCCCAGTTGAAAAATTAAAAGGAGCTCGCCAATCTACATCACCATGCGGATTTGAAACCAGACCTAATTGGTATGCAAAGCTAGGTCCATAAATTGCATCGCTTGGACGAAACGCTAAGCCTTTACCCCAAAAGTTGTGCATCCCAGTACCACCCAAAACCCCAGGGTTTGTTGCATTTGTTGTTTGGTTTAAGCGAATACCAATGTTCTCAAAATCAAGAAATATGAACTTAAAAGTTTTACCTAGACTTGATAAAAAGCCACTACTACTGACGGTTGTATCCTTGGTTTTTCGTCTACGAGTTTTATTTGCTGGTGTTATACCCCACCAACTATCAGATAAGCTTTTTAGTCTAAGATCAATTTTGAATCTGAAAGATGCATTGTATCCGGCATTCTTTGCGGCATCTCTAATTGTGGGGTCAGGTTGTAGAGGATTATTCCAAGTGTAATCAGAGCTGTAAGAACCATTCATATCAGTAAACTTAGCTATATTAAATAGATTGGGCATTACTGGATTAAAGTTCAAGGTGAAGTTTTGTGTATGTTGAGTATTATCACCAAAATCAACTAGACCATCATTAAAGAACATAGCATCAGCAATATCTCTGCCTTCTCTCTGGGTACCAGTTTCATCAAATTCAAATGGTAGAAGTGTACTTTTTGTACTAAACTTATAGTCAATAGTGGGATTTATAAATCCACCAGTGATAAATTTCCATGAGAAATCAGCCTGTCTGTTTGCCGAAAAATCTCTGACAATTGGCGATGCAAATGTTAAGAATCTTGATTGCTCTGTTCTTCTCATCCTTGAAAACCCAAGCCCCCAACCAATACTACTAGGTAAAAAATTCATTTTCCATTTAGAATAATTATCTATTACAGGAACATTATTTAAAAACCCAAATGGTGATAAAGTTAGAATATCGGGAATTGTATTAGCATAAGTCATATTAAGATTCCAATTCCAATCAAATCTATTAGAATATACTGGAGTCCTTTCGTATTGTTGTGCGTAGGAATATGTAAAATTAATTTTATTTACAGTTTCACTTACGGACCAATGTTTAACAGGAATTCCAAGCTTTAATCCAGTTAGTGCCCAGCTGTCTTGAACCACCAAATTTTGAGAACGCAACCTAATTGAATCTGCAGCAGCATCAGCTTCTTCTTGTGTACCTGGGTTATCAGGGTCGTTCAAAATAGTTTGCCTTATCAGGTTTGCTGCTTCGTTAAGATTAATATCACTATTTGCAATAAATTCAGGGGTACTTAATCGTTCCGAGTGAGTATAAGAAATTGGTATTTTCATTCCTTTAAAGCTCTTTGGTGCAAATTTTTCGAGATTACCTTGCATCGAAATTGCAAATTCACCTGTATTATTTCTATCACCAAACCTTTCTTCTAACCTATGGAAATTAGCTTCCTTCAAGTTAAAACTGGCATTGATTGTACCTAAATCAGCTAGTTTTAAACTAGCTGTTGATAAAGCAGACATATCATTTGAATCTTCTGCTTTTATAAGCCTAAGTTCATCAAGCCAAATACAAGTAGATAAATCATTTGGAAATCGTTGTTCTGGATTTGCTATTCCAATTCCAAAAAATGATACTCTTGTAAGAATTGGAGTACCTTTAATCGCAAATACAGACCCATTATCTTCACCAGTAGAGAATTGTTGTCTTTCATTAATTCTTGTAGGGTCTCTATTTAGCTTAATACTTGTTATTCTTTCAAGGTCAATTTCTATATCTGCCCAATCTCTAGTAAGAGGCATTCTATATTCATAATAGTTAGCAGAATCAATTCCAAAACGCAAAAACACCTCACCTCGTGGAATAGCTCCATCAGGTAAATCTATTGGCATCGACTCATCTCCATGTACAAAGAACTTCAACTTTTTATAATAGAATAAATCCATATTATTAAATATTCTAATTGCCATTCTTTCTTCACCATATTTCAGATTTTCTGTACAAACCTTTAGTGATTGTTCATTTAATCTAATATTTTGCTGAGGGTTAGGACTATTTATTTGTCTTGGAGGCCTTACTCCAGGAGGCATCGAATAGAAATCTGGAGGAGAAGAACCATTTTCAAAAACATTAACAAATGAAACCTGCATAACACTATCGTCTGGAGGCACATTCGATTGAAAGTTATTTATTCTTTGCCATTGCGATCCAACAAGTGCCCAATCTGCTATTAGTCCAAACATTTTGCCACCTTGAGCAGCTATTCTAATATACTGAATATTAGAAAACAATGGATTACCAATTCTTTCGGTAGGTTTTCTAATTGGAATTCTAAATAAGAACCATCCAGCTTCAGGATTCCCCCCTACTATCTGATCATTAGTATTAACGTTAAGATCTTGAATGTCAATTTTATATCTAAAGTAACTATCGTCCAATGCAATTGTTTGCCCGTTATTTCGGTTTAAAACCTCCTGATCTGGATAGGTTCCAGCATCAGATTGAGATGCATTATTTTCATAGTTATTATATTTTACAAAACTTTCAGCTTCCTGCAGTTCTATATCTAATCCAAAATCAAAGAAGTAATCATCTCTAGCTGGATCATCTTCCAGATTCAAAGGGAAAGGATATCTAATTTGATCATCTTCAGATTCACGCTCTTGTAAGTTACTAGCAGCATCTATTCCTAAATCTTCTCCATCATCAATTTGCCCATTTGGTAATGGGTTAGCATCGGTGATTCCATCTTCTGTATCAAGCAATCCGTTAGGGATTACATCTTCACTAATCTGCCCAATATCAAGGTATAGCTCTGTATCCGGATCTCGATCTAATATTTGTATCATTACCTCGACATACTCAATATTTTCATTATCAAAATTGGTATTGAACGAAGAAAATAATCTCTGCATTCCACCCCAAGTTCTTTGTTTATTATTTTCTGTATATCCAGCTTCAACATTATTTAAGAATGAATTAAATTGTCCTTCGTTATAATTTGGATTAAGAGCATCAACAAAGTTTGGATTTCTATTGTAAATACCTCTTGTAAAAGGATCGAAAACAATTTCTAATGGTGCTATATTATTTTGACCGACTTGAGTTTCTATATTTGGGTAAATATCTCTTTGACGAATCCAAGGTATAAATTTCTGAAACCAGAACATTCTTGATCTTAAGTTATTTCTTTCAATTGCTGTTTTAGCAATAGTGCTGTCTCTAGGAGAAGAAGAGTGTACCCAAAGAGTTGGGTTTAATCCTAATGTAATTCTTCTTTGAGCCTGCTCAAAATTATCAATATAAACAACCGATTCGCCATTATCAGATGGGATTACCGATTTTCTTTTATTTGGTTCGGGCATCATAAGAGCCCATTCAACATTTACATCAAAACTTGATTTTGCTTTTGTATCGTAGAAAGGTAATAAGTCGAGAGCTTTCGTAATAAAAGGTGTGTCCCAATTCATTTTTGCATCAAAACCAATCATGGTATTTGAGACAGGTTCTTGCCCCAATGTAACTTGATCAACTACCGCAGATTGATTATAATACATTAAGCTAAAACCAAGATTGGTTGTCATTCTTCTTGTATTAAATAAGTTATAATCGATTCTTAATCCAGCTAAAGTTTTTGTTGAAACTTGGAATATATCTTGCTTTTCGTATTCTACTTTAACATTTGCATTAGGTAGCATTGCTCTTGGATTTCGCAATTGGATACTACTTGAAAATGGCTCGAACACATAATCTTGATACTCTCTAAGTGGAACGCCATCAAGTGTTACCCTTATTGAATTCTTATCAATATTAAATGCGTTTAATCTTATTCTATTTCTTGATGAACCCGAAACTAATCCAGATATGATAAACCTATCACGTGAAGTATTTTGCCGTGCAATTACAGTGTTAGTATCATATACATCTGGAAAAATATAATTATTTGCTATTTGCCTTTTGTTAATACTACTAAAGTAATCTACTAAACCTTGTCTGAATGGTTCCAAACTTGGGAATCTAATCTCACCTCTTTGAGCATCAAAATAAGGTAAAACTTTATCAAACTCACCATCTGGTGTTACCTGACCCGATCTATTTACTCTATCTACTCCAAGAATAGTAACTAGTTTTTGATTAGAACCTTCTAATACATCAACCGAGTCGTTACTTTGTCTTAAATACCAAACATTAATATCAGCAGTTTCTGCATTTATATTATTAGTAGCAATATTATAGATATTTCTCATTTGTCTGCCCCAGATGTCCTTAAAGCCTGGTTGCATATT
>JAONBD010000062.1 GCA_028376765.1 Candidatus Kapaibacterium sp. | reverse complement strand
AAAATTAAATTTATTTTTGTGCTTGAAATTTTCACCAAATTTATCTTCATCAATTCCCATTCTTTCGAAGTTGCTCCAGGCAAATCCACCTTGATCTGAAAAATCATGAACAGTAAGTATAAATTTAGTTTTATTGAATTTTTTAGGATATAGAATTTTTGCAAGTGCAGGTACAAGTGCAGCATGCCAATTATTGCAATGAATAATCTCGGGATACCATTCTAATAACACACAAGTTTCAACAACACTTCTTGCAAAGTAAATAAATCTTTCTGCGTTGTTTTTAAACTCCTCTCCAGTTTTTAAATCACTATATACACCCTTATGACTATTAAAATATTCGTCATTGGTTGTAATATAGGTTTGAACTTTACTTCTAGAATTAGAAATAGAGGAAGACTTTATTGTTGCGAAAATGTCAGTTCCATTGATTGGAACTGGCATATCTCTTAGCCTATTTATATCATGTATTCTATTTTTTCTTTCGGATACATGACCGTACTTAGGCATCATTACCCGAACATCTAAACCTTTTTCTTTTAAAGCAAGTGGAAGAGATGCAGATACATCTGCAATAGGACTAACTTTAACGAAAGGAAATACTTCGCTTGTTACAAATAATATACTACTAGGTTTTGCCATTTTTTTATTTCTAAAAAGTTTTTAATTTGCAAAAATATAGATTTTTAGGCTATAATAAAAGTTTTCGGACAAAATTGTGGCTTTATTGCTATATTAGTTTTTTTAATCCATCAATAATCTTATCAATTATGCAATTCATAGATCTCAAAAGTCAATACAAACAAATAGAAGAAAATGTAAAATTAGCTGTTAATAAAGTTCTAGATCACGGTATGTATGTAGGTGGTCCCGAAATAACAGAATTGGAAGAAAAACTTGCTGACTACTGTGGTAGTAAATATGCTCTAGCATGTAGCTCGGGAACAGATGCTCTGCTGATTCCAATGCTTGCAATGGGTTTAAGAAAAGGTGACGCCGTGTTTTGCCCAAGCTTTACTTTTGTAGCAACTGCAGAAGTTTCTGCTATGCTTGGTATAAAACCCGTATTTGTTGATATTGATTTAGAAACCTTTAATATGTCGCCTCAACATTTAGAAGAATCTATTAAATATGTAATTGAAAAAACAGATTTAAATCCAAAATTGGTAATGCCTGTAGACTTATTTGGACTACCAGCCAATTATGATGAAATTCAAAAAATTGCGGATAAATATAATCTAAAAATACTAGAAGATGCTGCTCAAGGTTTTGGCGGAAAAATAGGCAAAAAAGTGGCAGGTAGTTTTGGCCAGGCTGCGGGAACTTCGTTTTATCCTGCTAAACCACTAGGGGCTTATGGTGATGCTGGTGCTTGCTTTACTGATAGTGAAGAGCTGATCGAAATATTCAGGTCTATTAGAGTTCATGGAATGGGTGGCGAAAGATATGATAATATTCGAATCGGTATCAATGGAAGAATGTCTACAATACAAGCTGCGATTTTATTAGAAAAATTTAAAATATTTGATAATGAAATCAAGCAACGAAATATTGTTGCTAGCCGATATAACAAACTGTTAGCTGGTAAAATCAAAACTCCAAAGGTTAATGATAATTATACATCTACTTGGGCACAGTACACTGTTATTGCAGAATCAAATGAGCATAGAACCAGCTTAATGGATAAGCTTAAATCTAATGGCGTTCCTGTTGCTGTATTTTATCCAAAGCCATGTCATCAGCAAACTGCCTATAAAAATTACTGCCATATTGCTTCAAAATTAGAAAACAGTGAATATGCTGCAGAAAGGGTTTTCTCACTTCCAATGCACCCATATTTAGAAGAAGAAGATCAAATAAAAATAGCTGAATTATTTTGAATAAAATAAGTTTACTTTTTTTAATATTATGCTCAAATTGTTTTACAAAAGACATTATATTAACATCATCTGATCCATCTAAAATCATCATTGAAATGATTGTAGGAGCTAGTTGCGAGGTAAAAACAATAAGGTCTTCAAATTATTTTGACCTTAATTTTGAACCAACAGCTGATGATATTTACTCTAGTGGTACATCAAAATCTTTAATTTTCCTATCGAAAAGCTTTGAAGATTGGGTTTATGATGTACCATCAAAAAATAAAATAGATATTTCTAGTTTAATTTCCGATGAAAGTAAAATATATCTTAATGATTCAAATATTGCTGATTTTTGGTGGCTAGATCCTAAAATTATTATTGATATCATACCAAAAATAGCCGATACCCTTTCTACTTTGTATCCCGAAAATGCTGACACATTTTTATCTAATGCGAATATGTCAATTAACCAAATGAGCATTTTAGATTCTTATATCGCTGGATCTTTTAAAAAACAATTTTCTAGTCCTATTTTTGAAGAATTTCCTGCCCTGCTATATTTTGCAGAATCTTACAATATAGTTTATTCTGATTTTCTTTATTTTAACTTTGCCCAAAGAAATTTAGGATTTAATAATAGCATAATCGAAAGCTTAAACCTATCTAAAACCAAAGAATTTCTAAGCCATCAATCTCCCATTGATTCTACTCTTAATGAGCTATCTATTAAGCTCAAGTTTAAAGTTTTATACATTGATATTTTCCCAAAACCTAGTGAAGACTACTATGGAATGATGAAACGAATTACAAATCAACTAAAAAGAATATATTCAAATTGAACTTTTCAAAGAACTTTTATTTGCTTCTCATAATACAAATGATGAAGCAGGCAGCACTATGGATTACCATTCTTCAACTCCCCGTTTACATAGCTCAAGACCAAGTAGGTGGTTTGGGTTGGACTCATTTAGATAAAGGTATAATCTTATTTCTTTGGGTTTTATTCCAAAATATCGCTGCTGTAATTTTTGGTGCATTTTCTGATAAAATTGGTAGAAAAAGATCTCTGCTTTTATCTCACTTTATTATGGTGATTGGATATGTAATTATTTCATTCGCTGATAATTTTTCTATTTTTACTCTAGGGACAATTCTCCTTGGCATAGGATCTGGTATTTTTAAGCCAATATTGGAGGGTAGCATAGCAAGAGAGTTGAATACTAACAACTCTTCAAAGGGTTGGAGCTTTTATATTATTGCCATTAATATTGGAGTAATTTGGTCGACTCTTCTGATAGAACCGTTAAGATCTAATGGCTGGAATTATGTTTTTTTAGGTTCATCAGTTATACTTATGCTTGATATAGTGTTTCTTTTTTTCATAAAGGATACAAAAGAAAAATATCATACAAGCTCTGCTTTGAGCAACTTAAAGAATGCAATTAGAAAAAAAGAATTGTGGAGACTTGTAATAATTATGAGTGGGTTTACCGCTATTTATATGCAGTTTTATGAAATGCTCCCAAACTATTTTATTGATTGGACTGACTCAAGTAATATAGCTTCTAGTCTTCCAGATTTTTTTTCTTACGAAAATCAAGGTAAGCGATACTTATCATACGAATGGATTTTTTGGTTAAATCCGATACTAGTTGTTCTTACTATTATACCACTAACTGATTTACTAAAGTATTATCAACCAACTAAAAGTTTACAAATTGGAATGGCACTGGTTGTTATAGGTATTTCTTTTATTGCATTTACCCAGAATGGTTGGATAGTTTTGCTAGGTGTATGTGTTTATACATTTGGAGAAATGGTTCTAAGACCAAAATATTTTGAATACGTATCAAGCATGGCAACAGATAAAGAAAAAAGCCTTTATATGAGTTTTGTTAATCTTTCTTATGCAATAGGTTATTTGTTTTCTTCTATTTCTGGAGGCTTTCTTTATGATAATCTAGGAGAAAAAGCTGTACTTGCATGCAAGCATACATATCAGGATATAAGCGAATTAGCTTATCAAGATATAATGAACAATTTTTCTTATACTTACTTTGAAGCCACACAGTATTTATGGAATGAATATAATCCTTGGATCGTATGGGTTCCATATATCATTTTAGGCGTACTTAGCTTTATCCTTTTGGTAAAACAAGTAAATAAATAATATAATTTATTGACTTAATAGTTGTAAAAATTGTCCTGGGTTTTGATTAGCCTGTGCAAGAGAAGTTAGTGATGCTTGTTGCAAGAACTGATCTCTAACAAATTGCAACTGTGTTTTGGCAACATCTGTATCCTGTATCCTTGAAATAGCGGCGTCATAATTTACAATTTGTTGCTGAAGCACATCTTCTTGCGAATCGATACGATTAGATATACCACCAACGTAAGAACCCACTTTAGTTATATTATCAATTGCAAATGCTAATGAAGTTAAAGTTACACCAATGTTTTCATCGTTAAATATTCCTAAATCAGATGCAACAACATCGTTAAATTCATTAAGGTTTAACCCAGTTACTCCACCAAAGTTAGATGTAAGCAAAGCATTAGTATTAAACTGACCCGAATCAACATCAAATTCAGAATTTGTCGATGATAAATCAAGAGAGATAGTTAATAAATTATTAGTTGCATTAGTTCCAACAAAGAAATTTGCCGAATAACTACCATCTATTATCTGCCTACCGCCAAATACGGAAGAATCTACAATAGTTTGAATCTGCTGAGCGAACCTAAATGCGGATTTTGCTAGTGCCACTTTTTCTGCAGTACCCATTGCTCCAGATGTTGCTGTTGCTGTATGAGTTCTTATTTCACGGACCATATCTGAAATATTTTCTAGTGCATCCATTGTTATGTTTGCAACATTCCTTGCATCTCCAGCTATTTTTAATGAGGCTTTTAAGATATTATTTCTTTGACCTAAAGCTCGAGATGTTATATATCCAGCAACATCATCTGATGCATTATTTATTCTAAGTCCTGTGGACAGTTTTAATTGACTTCTTGCAATGTCCTTGTTCGCAATATTCATTGCATTATATGCTAGCTCTGCCGAAGAATTAGTTCTAATCCTTGCCTGAGCTCCCGTTGAAAAAGGCATTTAGACCTCCTATTTATCTAATTTATTAGATAGCAATAATTTATACAGCTATTCTAGTTATTAACCTTGAATCAATTGTAAGAATGATTGCGGGTTCTGATTTGCTTGTGCTAATGAAGTAATTGATGCATTTTGTAAGAACTGAGACTTCACTAAGTTCAATTGTTCCAATGCAACATCTGAATCTTCAATCCTAGATATAGCAGCATTATAGTTTACTATCTGATTATTTAAGGCATCTTCTTGTGATACTAATCTGTTTACAACACCACCGACATAAGATGCTACTTTATTAATATTTTCAATAGCTTCAGCAAGAGAAGTTAGTGTTTGACCAATAACACTTGCATCAAAGATTCCAAGATCTTCAGAATTTACTTGGTTAAACTGCTGCATATCTAGCCCAGTGATACCACCAAAGTTAGCTACAGAAGTAGAGTTCAAGTTGAAATCATTACTTTCTACATTAAAGTCACTATTTGCTGTAGTCATGTCTAATGCTAATGTAATTAAGTCATTTGTTGCATTTGTTGCAATAACAAAGTCTGCCGAGAAACTACCATCTATTAACTGTCTACCACCAAACACAGTTGAATCAACCACTGTTTGAATTTGAGTAACCATTCTAGCTGCAGCTTTTGCAAGTGCTACCTTCTCTGCAGTTCCTTGAGCTCCAGATGTTGCAGTTGCAGTATGGTTTTTGATTTCTTCAACCAATCCAGCAATATTTTCTAATCCATCCATTATTATGTATGATGAATTTTGCGCATCTCCAACAGCTTTTAATGCTGCTTTTAATGATCCGTTTCTAGCTTGTAAGGCTCTTGATGTAATGTAGCCAGCTACATCATCTGATGCATTGTTTATCCGCTTACCAGTCGATAATCTCAACTGTCTTGTCGAAATATCTCTATTTGACGACTCTAATGCGTTATAGGCATTTTGAGCGGATATATTCGTCCTGATTCTGGAGTTTCCCCCTATACCAAAAGGCATTGTACACCTCCGTGTGTATTAATAATTAGTTTATTTCAAAATCTAATAAATGCTTTAATTTTAAAGCTATATAAACACCTTTTCAAAGCTTATGCCAAGCTCAATTTTGCTTTGCCAAGTTTTTTAGTGTGTCTTATATTTTAGCCATATTGGATTAAATTCCAATCGACCTTGTATAGTGCTTAATATTCGTGCCAATATTAATTCTATAGGTCATTGATTTGATTACATTAGATACTTAACTAATTGTTATATATGAGGTTAGAGAGATATTTAGTTTAAATAGATTATTTTCATTAAAAAATACAGAATTATCTAAATGGCGATTATTATACTGCTATGTTGATAATTAACAATTTTATTTAAAAATAATTAGTAGAAAGGATTAAGTACTTAAATATCAATATGGTGGTGGATTATCAACATTTTAACCACTGCTGGATAATATTATAATTTAATTGGATAATACAAATTTACGTTCC
>JAONBD010000061.1 GCA_028376765.1 Candidatus Kapaibacterium sp. | reverse complement strand
TAATTGATTTGGTAAAATATAAACCAGAATATTCTTGGGTAGGTAATAAAATTAGACGGCAAATTGATTTTTCAATGTCCTGCTTTTCAAATAATTTTATTGCAAATAAATCATTTGTTGATACTATAAATTATGAAGATATAGAATATATTGAAGAAAGTGAATTCGATTTTGATAAAGCTGTAGTCCCCAAAAAAGATGGCTCATTTTTCAAAAAATATCTAGAACCAATAATTATAGTTGGGTCAACATTAGTTACAGTTTTTTTATTGTTTACAGTAAGGTCAAGTTAATTAAAAATGAATAATTATATAACTGCATGCTTAATAGTAAAAGATGAAGAGAAAAATCTTGAAAAATGTTTGATATCAATTAGGCATCTTTGTAGTCAAATTGTTGTTGTCGATACTGGTTCTTCGGACAAAACTAGTACTATTGCGTCAAGGTATGGATGCGAAATCTATTTCAAAAAATGGAATAATGATTTTGCAGAGGCTCGTAATTTTGCAATAAGCCATGCTAGAAATGATTGGATTTTATCAATTGATGCTGATGAATATATTAAAAATTTTGAAATAGATAAAACCATATTAAATAATGATAATATTGGTGGTATTAATTTAAATATTATTAATTATTTAGATGATAAAGTTAATGGACCAATCTCTGAACATAGATATACAAGGCTGTTTAGGAATAATCAAAAGATTAAATTTGAAGGAAAAATCCATGAACAAATAAGATTATCAATTGAATCTCTTTCTTTAGATATAGTGGACTCAGATTTAATAATCTATCACACAGGTTATGTTAACACAAGTATCGAAAAGCGAGAGCGTAATCGTGATTTATTAGAAAATGCTGTTAAAGAAAATAATGAAGATTGGAATGTTTATCATCTTGCAGAATCGCAATTTGCATTGAAAAACAACGGAGAAGCAAAATCACTTTACAGTCAAATATTAAATTCAAAAGAATTAAATATAGATCAAATTGAGAAAGCAAAAATTCGTTTGGGACAAATTGCTTTAGATGAAGAGAACTATATAGAAGTAGAAAGCTTGTTAGATTTTAAGGCAAGTGATAAAAATTTAGAAGGATTTAGAATTTTTGTATTAGCCGCAGCCCAAATAAATAATAAAAAATATAGAGAAGCTAAGAATTTGTATTTTTCGAAAGAAATAACCGAATCAAATTTGGTGGATAAGGAAATAGTAAATAAAGCGAAGAGTGTTCTTGAACAGTTTAAATAAAAATAATGATGGTCACAGAAAAAGATTAAAAAATAAGGTTTTTGATAGTCTAAAAATAAATAAGCCTTTTTATGGTTTAAATGATTATGAAATCCTTGAATATTTATTATTCTTCTTTTTACCAAGAATTGACACAAAACCAATTGCCAAGAAATTAATTTCTAAATATAAAACCCTATCTGAATGCTTGGACGCAAACCCCATTGAATTAATGAAGATTGAAGGGGTAAAAGAAAATACAGCTTATGGAATTGTTTCATTTAGAGAATTAATCAATTTATATTCTATTGAAAATATTCTTGGAAAAAGCTTTAATTTAGTTGATATAAAGAAATTTTATAAAATTATATTTAAAAATAAATTAGTAGAAAACTTACATATAATTACCCTTAACCAAAAAGATAAAATTATTAGCTCAGAATTTATTGGTTCGGGAACAAACGATAAATTGTTATTTGATTTATCCAAGATTGTAAAAAAAGCAGTAAGTGATAATGCATCATCAATAATAATTGCTCATAATCACCCAGGTGAAGATTGCAAGCCAAGCAAGGAAGATATAATTAATACCGACGAGTTGAAATTCACACTAGCAAAAATAGAAATTAAATTACTTGATCATTATATTATATCTGGAAGCGATATATTCTCATTTCTAGAGAACAAATTACTTTAATAATTAAATCCATTTTTTCTTTTTGAAATATAGAATCATTGATCCTGCTATCACTCCCATAATTCCTAACATTACAAAATAACTATATTTATATTTTAATTCAGGGAGGAATTCAAAATTAGTTCCGTAAACCCCTGCTATGAAAGTTAATGGGATAAAGATTACAATATATACTGAACTGTTCAAATCTGTTAAGGCTCAGTTTGATAAAGAAGGTATCGAAATTCCATTTCCACACAGAACTATTGTGATGAAAAAGGACAAAAATGAAAATAATGATAAGGCATCTTTAGAAAACTAAGATGCCCTCTCAAATATTTATTATGCTTTCTTAATCATTTGAGCGTCAATTACAATCTTTACTTTATCAGAAACAACTACGCTTCCTGCTTCAGTAACTGCATTCCATGTTAATCCAAAGTCTTTTCTACTGATTTCGCCAGCGAGTTCAAACCCTGCTTTTGTCTGGCCGTAAGGATCTACTGCAATACCATTATAATCAATATCTAGGGTAAGCTCTTTTGTTGTATCTCTAATTGTGAGATCGCCTTTTAATTTATCTCCGTCAAGGGATTTGGATACAAATGTCATTTTCCCAAATTTATCGGCATTAAAAAAATCATCAGATTTTAAGTGATTATCTCTATCAGAATTTTTAGTGTTAATTGAGCTTACATCAATTTCGACTGAAATTTTTGCATTTTCAAAATTATCACCTTCAGTTTCCACCAAGACGTTAAAATTATCAAAGTGACCCCTAACAGTGGATATCATCATGTGCTTTACTTTAAATGCAACTTCTGAATGAACTGAATCTATTTCCCATTTTGTACTCATATTTATATTCCTTTTAATTTTAATAAAATAAATTATCTATCCTAACATTGGCACTTCCATAAGAAGTACTTTTGAATCTTTAGTAATGTTAATATCAACAGAATCTGTGTTCCAAACCCCAAAACCATCTCTGGATTCCAGTTTGTTACCTGCTATTTCGAGACTTCCATCAAGTAAAAATACATACAGCCCGTTGCCTGGTTTATTAATAGTATAAGTTTTGGTAGCACCTTCTTTTAATTCTCCCAAGTTGAACCAAGCATCTTGATTGATCCAAACACCTTGGTCATCAGAATTGGGCGATAATACCTGATAAAAATCATTATCTATTTTTATGCTTGATAGTGGAATCTGGTCGTACCTAGGTGTAACATTTCTTGTATTTGGTACCACCCAAATTTGTAAGAACTTAACTTCCCTATCTTGGTTCTTGTTGTATTCACTATGAAATACTCCAGTCCCAGCACTCATAACCTGAATGTCACCTTCTTTGATTACAGTGGTATTACCCATGCTATCTTTGTGTTCCAAATCACCCTCCAGTGGTATTGAAATTATTTCCATGTTGTCGTGTGGATGTTTTCCAAAGCCTTGACCTGCGGCAACTCTGTCATCATTTAATACTCGCAACGCTCCAAAATTCATCCTTTCTGGATTGTAGTAATTTGCAAAACTAAAGGAATGGTGCGAGTTAAGCCATCCATGATTTGCAACCCCTCTAGTGTTAGATCTATGCAATACCGTGTTCATAGTTTTTTCCTCCTTTAGTGGGATATGGTTGAAACCAATATCTTTATTATTTGTTTTATTTTCTTTTGTATTTAATACTTTCGGAGCAATACCAATTGCAGCTGCTCCAAGTAATGATTTTTTTATAAATTCTTTTCTATTCATTTTTAGCTCCTTTTTGATTTGATACAAAGTTATAGTTTTTGGCAAAGCAGGTAAATATTAAAAAGCGATAAAATCTTATGAAAATCCGATATTTAATTGTTTTTTTTGTTTGAAAGATTTAATCTTTTAAAATTGGCTAGAAAAATTAATTGATAAATGTTAACAACTTTGAATTTAAGTTTGCTCTAAAATTGCCGATAATAATTTATGGCATAGTATTTTATAGTTCTAATATAAACAAGGGACTAACTTTAGGTTTTGGCAGATTTATCAAATATAAAACTAACTAGCAATATTGGTGATGTTTCTCATGGGAATTCTGGGAATCAATATCAAGCTCAACAGCCTCAAAAGAAGGAGCAAACTCCTTCCAAATTGAGAGTTGGTGAAATTGTTCGTGGTACAATAAGTGATAGAATTAACCAAGAACTTGCCTATGTAAGAATACCAACTGGCACTTTCAAAGCTGTTATTAGCTCTAATCTTAAAAAAGATGATTCACTTCTATTTAAAGTAGTTGAAACATCTCCAAATTTAGTTCTTAAAGTTCATGAGGTAAATACCCTAATTAGGGGTGAAGTTTCTTCAATTGATAATTTATTAAGAGTATTAGATTTACCAAAAATCCCATTATATCTAGAACTAATTGATAAGATGAGACGAACTAGAAAATCTATTTTAAGAGATGATGCTCTTGAAATTTATAAGCTAGTTTCAAAAGGTGAAAAAGAGTTTCTATCGGTTACAACTATAAGTAGTTTGCTAAACCAAATGAATGAAATGCAAATCGCTAAATTGCCCCTGTCTATCAATCTTATAAAAAAACTTATTCCGCTTTTTGTTGAAGAAAATATTATCAGTAAATACTTAAATAATTTAGTTGATGGTACTAAAGAGCTAACTGGCAATTTGAAAACTGAAATAGAGGATTACCTCGTTGATGTAAAAAAGAATAATTATAAAAAAAATAATTTATTTCTATTAAGTATTTCAAGTGAAGATTCTACAAGTTCTTTCTTTGAGCTATTAATAAAAATATCAGAAGATGATTATAGCCAAAAATTAAAAAAAGCTGCGGCTGGGTTGAGAGATTTAATAGCAGCTATGAGCCTTTGGAATATCATTTCTTTTAGTGGTAAATCCCCTTTCCATTATATTATACCTTACTATTATAATGGTGCTTATTATGTTATTAGAATAATAAAACAAACTATGAACAAAGCTGGAAACAGCCCTGTATCATTTTCTTTTTCTATGCCTACTGAAAATATTGGGGAAGTTAGAGCGAAAATATTGAGCTTCCAAAATCAATTAAAAATTTACCTTGAAGCAGAAAGTGAAAAAATTGTTGATACAATTGAAAAATTTAGAGCAAATCTCGAATCTGCTGTATCTCAAAAAGGATTTAAATTGGAATCCCTTAAAATTGGTTTAGAAGATATTGCTTCAGAACTTAGTGAAATTAGCAGTTCTAAATCTGGCGATCATTTTACAGTAGTTGTCTAGCTAATTATATTCAGAATAATTAAAATTAATACCCCAAGTAAAGAAATAATAGATAATGACAAAGAAAGAATATTTCGACCTTTATGATCGTGAATAGAGTTTTCTAATTCTTCATAATCTTCAGTAATTTTATTAATCATTTCTCTATCGCTAAGTTTCTTTTTGGGTTTGCTTGTATTGCTTGTCTCATCGCCTTCACCAAATGGTGTTGCTCCAAAATCAAACATCGAATCGTCATAGTCTTCCTCCGAAACTTCCTCGGCTTCATCGCCATCATAAGCCTGGAAATTTTCATCGGGCATATCAAATCCAGCTGGTCCGCCGCTACCAGATCCTCCACCTGAACTGCCACCACTAGAGCCTCCTGCAGAAAAACTACCAGAGCCAAGTTTATCGTTCATTTTGGCAATAGTGTTATCTAAAAGCTTAGACATTCTAGGAACTTCACCATCAAAATACTGAATCTTATCAATTATTTGTTTAAAATAATTCTGCATATCGGCTTTTATTTCGGTAATTGAATTGTAAACAAAATCAATTTCACCACCGAGTTTTTTTAATTCAGCTTTGGAGTTCGAATCAATTGTAAGTATTCTTTTTTCAAATATTTTTTGGTTTTTTTCAAAAGAAGCTAATCGCCTAATAACACGGTTTTCCATTTTAGAGACTTCTTCTTCTATGGTATTATTTAGCTTAGTCTTTATATGGTTTATTGTACCTTCTAGCTGTTTATCTGCTTTAGAGTTGAAATCAACTAGTGAATTACTAAGGTCAATTGTTTGAACCTTTATTTCTTCTTTAAGGTCATAAAGATCAGTTTTTAAAGCATCAATTCTATCAAGTTCTAAAAACAGCTTATGGGTAGTTTCAGTTTTAGCTTTAAATTCTTCAACACTTTTATTAGCATAGGCTTCTAGCTTATCAATTGATTCTGCTATATCACTTTTGATTTGTTGAAGCTGCTCATCGTTAGTGGTTCTATCATTTTCTAGCTGATCTACAGAAGATTCGAGCTTAGAAAAAGCTTTCTTATACAAATCTGATTGTTTGGCTACATCAGCAAAAAGTTTTTTAACTTCCGGACTTAAAGCACTCGTGTTTAGCATTAATTTACCTTACTCGTAAATGATTTCATCACTTCGTTCAAATGGGAGAGATAATAAACTGCAAGTTCATTATCTGGATATTTTGAGTATTGATATAAAATTTTGAAAACTTTAAGTTTGAATTTTTCATCGGTATCAAACTCTTTTTTCATAAATTGATTAACATACTGCATCAAATATCCGTATTCGGCAAGATCTTCAAAAAAAGTTTTAGCTCTAACTTTTTCTAATATCCTTTTTAATCTTGGGTTTGCATCTTCCATTTATTGTTTTTGTTTTGTTCTATCGTCAAATTAGCTATTTTACTTTAATTTGCAATAGAAAT
>JAONBD010000060.1 GCA_028376765.1 Candidatus Kapaibacterium sp. | reverse complement strand
ACCAAAACACAGGAAAATCACACTCAAAATTGAGAATGGCACAGAGCTTGTAACTATACCCATAGGATTGACAAATTAATAGGAATTTTATCCATGGGTTTAGGAAAAATTACCGCATTTATAGGCATTATGCTACTTCTAGTAGGGTTATCGCCTAAAATACAGGCACAGAGCAGTGGTGGCCAAATAGTGAACATACCTTCACTATCGGTTAATATTGACCAAGAAAGTGAACAAGACGACATGGTCTTGACTTTGCAGATTCTTGGTGTGATTACTGTGCTTACTCTCGCACCATCTATTCTAGTAATGATGACTTGCTTTACTAGAATAATAGTAGTATTCCATTTCCTAAAACAAGCCCTTGGAACAACTACTCAACCGCCCAATCAACTTCTATCTGGGTTGGCACTATTCCTTACTTTTTTTATAATGCAACCTGTTCTAAATGAAGCTAATAACAATGGTATCCAGCCATATATGCGACAGGAAATTGACCAAGATCAAGCTATCGATGCAATTATAACTCCATTCAGAACCTATATGCGAAGCCATACTAGAGAAGCTGATTTGGGACTATTCATAAAATTATCTGGTGGAGAAAAGCCAAATGATTTTGATGACGTTTCTATTTGGGCATTGATACCTGCTTTTGCAATTTCGGAGCTGAAAACAGCATTCCAAATTGGTTTTTTAATATTTGTACCATTTTTAGTGTTAGATATGATAATTGCATCTACACTCATGTCCTTGGGTATGTTTTTGCTTCCACCGCAACTTATATCCTTACCAATCAAGCTATTACTGTTCATTTTGGTAGATGGGTGGAATTTAATTATCGACTCACTTATGAAATCAATTTTACAACAATAGCATCTAAAAAGGGAATTAAAAAATGACAGATCAAACAATCATACAAATTATTAGAGATGCCTTTTATAATGTAGTAATTATAGTAGGGCCCTTATTGCTAGTGTCTCTTATAGTAGGGCTTGTAATATCAATTTTTCAAGCGGCTACTACTATTTCGGAACAAACACTAACATTTGTACCAAAGCTGATAGCAGTATTTTTAGTAACAGTATTGCTTATGCCTTACATGATTTCAACTTTAACTGACTTTACTAAAGAATTATTTAATATGATAGCCCAAATGGGACCAAATTACTAGGATATTATTATGGCGAAATTATTAGAAAATCCATCCTTGCAAGGAGCAAAGGGCTTTTTAGAAAAACTAACAATGACTCAAAAGTTAATTGGTGGTGGTTTAATAGGTGCTATTTTTATAGGATTGATGTTTGTGATTTTATCATCAACAGAACAACCTATGGCAGTTCTTTTTTCTGAATTGGAATCAAGTGATTCTGGTAAGATTATTGAAACACTTTCTGAGCAAGAAATTGATTATGAACTTAGAGAAGGTGGAGCAAAAATACTAGTTCCAAAGGATAAAGTTGATTTATTAAGAATTGAATTAGCTAACCAAGGTCTTCCAGAAGTAAGTAATGTTGGATACGAACTTTTTGATAGAACAAATTTAGGAATGAGTGAATTTGTACAAAAACTAAACTTTAAAAGAGCTTTAGAAGGTGAACTTCAAAATACAATAGAAGCAATGGAAGAAGTTAGAAAAGCTAGAGTTCACATTGTTATTCCAGAAAAAGCTTTATTCAAAAAAGATCAAAAAGAGCCAACTGCATCTATTACTCTTAATTTAAAATCAGGTAGAAGTTTATCCAGAATTAATATAGAAGGGTTACAAAACTTAATTGCTAGTTCGGTGGAGGGGATGTCTCCAGACAAGGTAAAAGTTATGGATCAGAAAGCAAGATTGCTAAGCCAAGAGGCATTAGACGAAAACTCTATAGCGGGCAAAACAGCACTTCAACACCAACAACAACAAAGAATTGAAAGCCATCTATCAAGCAAGGTTCAGGCAATGCTCGATGGTGTTCTTGGTAGTGGAAATGCAAAAGTATCTGTAAATGCAGATTTGGATTTTACTCAAATCGAACAAGAAAAAACCAATTTTGATCCTGAAGGTCAAGTTGTACGTTCGGAACAGAATATCAAAGATGTTAGCGAAAATGCTGATTCCCTTAGCTACCCTTATGTAAATCAAGCAAAAGATGAAACTAACCAGATAGCTAATTATGAAATATCCAGAAATGTAGAAAAGATAATTCATGATGTTGGAGCTGTACAAAGGTTGACTATATCAGTATTAATTAATGGAAAAGTAGCGGTTAGTCCGGGCGAAGATGGGCAAAAAACTTTAGCATATACGCCTAGAAGCGATGAAGAAATGAAGCAATTCAGAGAAATAGTTCAGAATGCAATTGGATACGATCCATCAAGAAACGATCAGATATCAGTTATAAATGTACCATTTCAGCATAGTTTGGATAAAGAAAACTATATGGAAGAGTTTCCTCCAAAATGGTATGAAGTTCCAGAAAACAAAAGGATTCTACTTTTGGTAGGGTTATTGTTTATGATATTTATCTTTATGTTACTGATATTACAATCAAAAGAAGTTAGAACTAGAATGCGTATAGCAATGGGCTTACCTACTAAAGTTGTAATTGATGAATATGACATTGAAGAAGAAGACAAAGAAGAAGACATGGAAGAGTTAGAGCTTGATGATGATGATCTATTGCTACTTCCTGCTGAGCTTCCCGAACAACTACTCCTTGAGGGTGAAGCGCCAGTAACAGACACTAGCTTAGATCAAGAAATAGAATCGGAGCTAGAGCTTGAAAAAGAATCAATGTCAGATTATGCTAGTGCAGATTTTGATGATGAAGATTTATCGGAAGACGCTTTAATGAAGCTTGAGATTAAAGGAAAAGTGGAGCAGTTTTTTGAAGATAATACAATTGAAGCAGTGAAACTCCTTCGTATATTTATGAAAGAAGAGAATTAATTAGGTTCTAAAAAATGGCAAAAGTAAAAGATTTAACGGCAGACAAGCTATCTGGAAAGCAAAAAGCAGCAGTATTATTAATGTCCATGGATGTTGATATAGCCGCCAAAGTTTTCCAAGAGCTTGATATGAAAGAAGTAGAGCAAATTGCAGTAGAAATTACAAACTTAAAAGAGCTTAATCCTAGTGTGATTGAAGCAATAATTGAAGAGTTTTATCAATTAATGTCTGCATCTTCTTATATGGTCGAAGGTGGTTTAGAGTATGCTCAAATGATTCTAGAAAAATCGTATGGGCCTGAAAAAGCTAGAGATATAATTGAAAAAATTAGAGTATTAACTACAGTACGAGGATTTACTGTCCTTAAAAAAGCTGATCCGCAGCAGTTAGCTAATTTCTTAGCAAAAGAGCACCCTCAAACAATTGCATTGATATTATCTCACTTGACTTCTGATCAGGCGGCCGATGTACTTGGAGAATTTGATGAGGCGTTAAGAAGTGAAGTAGTAATGAGAGTTGCTAATCTTGGTAAAGTATCTCCTGCCGTAATATCTGAAATTGAACATGTTGTTGATGAAATTGCAGAAACAACTCTTAGCCAAAACCTTGCAGCTGCTGGTGGTACTCACCTTGTTGCAAATATTTTGAACAAATCTAATAATCAAGTTGCAAAACAAATTCTTGAAGCCATTGAAGAGAATAATTACAACATGGCTAATGAAATAAAACGATTAATGTTCTTATTTGAAGATATTGTTCTTATTGATGATAAGGGCATTCAAAGACTGCTTAGAGATGTCGAGAAAAATGATCTTGCGATGGCACTTAAAGTATCAGATCAGAAAGTAAAAGACAAAATATTTAAAAACATGTCGCAAAGAGCTGCAGAGGTTGTAAAAGAAGAACTAGACTTTATGGGCCCAATCAAGCTAAAAGATGTTGAATCAGCTCAAATGAGAATTGTTGATGTTATTAAAGAGCTTGAAGACAAAGAAGAACTATTTATTGGTGGTCGTGGAAACGAAGACGTATTTGTATAATTTATAAAATTAAGTGAATAAATATAATATAAAAATATCGGGTAATAGGCGAAGAATAAGGGTTTTCAGAGACCCTCATCTTATCCAAGAAGAGCTTGAAAAATATAATACAAGTAAATATCTTCGTAGCTTATTATTAAAACCTGATGAAAGTGCCAAGAAAGAAGAGCTTAGTGAAGAAGATAAAGAAAGATTAGAGCAAGAAGAGCTTGAAAGAATAGAGCAAGAAGCTCGAAGACAAAGAATAGAAGATTTAAAGGCGAAAGAAAACCAAAAAACAAAGTTTTATCAAGAATTTATAATAGCAAATGAAAACACACCTGTTCAGATTGAATTAAATAAAGTAAGAGAAGATTCTGTTCCATTGTCGATCGCAAAGGAGCAAATTCAGCGTGCTTATGAAGATGGTTTAGAAGATGGTCAAATTTCTGCTATGGCAACCTACAAAACAGAAATTGCAAAGTATCAAGAATGGGTTAGAAGGTTCGATTCAGTAGCCGATGATTTAAAACATAAACAAGTGCAATCAGTAAATAAGCTCGAAGAATCTATTGTTGAATTATCAGTTTTAATAGCTGAAAAAATACTTGATAAAGAAATAATTACAGATCAAAACATTGTAATAAATCAAATAAGAAAAGCAATTGAATCAAATAAAACTGAGTCGATATTTAAAATTCATATTAATCCAGAAGCTTATGAATTGCTCAAAGAAATTAAAAGTGAATTAATTGATGAATATCAATTGAACGAAGATATTAAAATTCACTCTAATCCAACGGTGCCAATTGGTAGTTGTATTCTTGAAACTTCAGCTGGTCTTATTGATGCAAGAATTAAAAACCAACTCAATCAACTTGAATCAATTTTAAATGACGAAGCAGTAAAAGCTATCAAAAGTGAAGAAATGCAGGAAGAACTTTCTGCTCATTATGAAAGTAGCACGCCTAATAAAATTGAAGAAAAGGAACCAGAAATTACTGAAGTAGAAAACGAACCAAGCGATAATTTTGATTACGATGATATTCCAGATGAATATAAGGAAATGTTTTCTGAGGATATTTTTGGAGATGAAGATTTAGATGTTGAGGGCAATACATTCCAAGAGGAAGAAATGCCTGAACCAGAACCAAAGAATGAAGAAGATGGTTACCAGCCCGAATTTGATTACTCTAACCTAGACCAAGATGAAGATGACTCGGAAAATCAAGATGAAGAAGAAAAAGATGATGAAAAAGGAATAGATGATATAGATAGGAATTTTGATAACTTATTTGACGAATAAAAAATGATTAAAGAAAACATATTAAAAAATAGATTTGCTAAGGTAATCCAAAATTCTAATCCTGTACAGCTTATTGGAAAGGTTACAAAAGTAGTAGGTTTGGTTTTAGAAAGTGATGGTCCAAGTGCTCCCATTGGAGAAATTTGCTATTTGAGAGATTCAAAAGGTAGAATATTTAATCAAGCCGAAATTGTAGGATTTAAAGACGGAAATAAAATTTTATCAATGGTTCTTGGTGGGCTAGAAAATATAGCACCTGGCACCGAAATTATATCAACTGGAAAGCCATTCCAAGTTAATCTTTCTAATCATTTATTAGGTAGAGTAATAGATGGTCTTGGTAATCCAATTGATGATTTAGGAAACTTATCAATCCAAGAAAAAAGAAGTATTTATTCAAAACCACCAAATCCCTTAAAAAGGAAAATCATCTCTGAACCACTATATACGGGCATACGAGCGATTGATGGCTTGCTAAGCCTTGGTCGTGGGCAAAGAGCTGGTATTTTTGCAGGATCGGGTGTTGGTAAATCAACACTTTTAGGAATGATTGCTAAAAACACATCTGCCGATATTAATGTTATTGCTCTAGTTGGCGAGAGGGGCAGAGAGGTCAAGGAATTTATCGAAAACGAGCTTGGAAAAGAAGGGTTAATGCGTTCTGTGGTTGTAGTTGCAACTTCAGATCAGCCTGCACTTGTAAGAGTAAAAGCTGCACTGCTTGCTACAACAATTTCAGAATATTTTAGAGATCAAGGCTTAGATGTTATGCTTATGATGGATTCTGTAACCAGACTTGCAATGGCTCAAAGAGAAGTTGGACTAGCTATTGGCGAACCACCTACTACTAGAGGTTACACCCCTTCTGTATTTTCATTAATGCAACAAACAATGGAACGAGCTGGAACTGCCGAAAATGGTTCTATAACTGGGTTATACACTGTTCTAGTAGATGGAGATGATTTTAATGAACCTATTTCAGATTCAGCAAGAGGAGTCCTAGATGGGCATATTATTCTATCGAGAAAAATGGCTTCACTTGGACACTATCCAGCTATTGATGTACTAGAGTCTGTAAGTAGGGTAATGAATAAAGTAATATTTGAAGACCATACAGTTGCTGCAAGGCAGATAAAACAATTAATGGCAAACTACCGAAGAAGTGAAGATTTAATAAATATTGGGGCTTATCAAAAAGGTACAAACCCACTTACCGATAAAGCGATTGAAATGCACCCACTCATAAATGAATTTTTACAGCAGAATGTTAGCGAGGCAACCCCTTGGGAACAGACAGTAGAAAATTTGGTCGGGTTAAGTAGTAATTAATCATGAAAAAATTTGAATACAATCTTGAGTCACTACTAAAAGTTAGGTCGCACAAAGTAAAGGAAGAAGAGCAAGAATTAGGGAAGATTATTGCTGAAAGAATCAAAAGGGAAAATAAAATGATGGAACATCAAAACGAAATAAATGGATTATTAAATAATAATTCTAAAAATACATTGGCTTTTTTGAAAGACCGAGACGGCAGGATTGAACACTTAGAGACCTCTATTAATAAGCTAAAACAGGAAATTAAAAATGTTAGAGAAATTGAAAATATTCAAAGA
>JAONBD010000006.1 GCA_028376765.1 Candidatus Kapaibacterium sp. | reverse complement strand
ATGACACTCTTTTATAAAATATTTAGATTTTATTAAATTAAATACTTTCTGGTAGGGTATGCTCCCTTCCTTTGTTCTCTTCTTTTAACCAATCCATTAAAGGTTGGAAATAATTTACCATAGCTTTTGCAGACATATCTTCACCAATAACAGATTTTAGATGTTCTTGCCAGTCAACATTTGCACCAGGGTGGGTAAGATCCATTAAGAATTTACCAGTCTCTTTACTACCCCAATAATTTGTTTCGTGAGGATCTTGATTCAAAATATTTTTAGAAATATGTTCATGAAGTTGGAAAAGCAATATTGTTGACATTGCATAATCGTAATACTGTGCAGCATCATTATTGATATGTGTTTTAGAAGCAGCATCGCAATATTCTTCCCCTCTGTCGCTTGGTGGAGTAATACCTTGGTATTTGGCTTTTAGTTCCCACCACTTAGCATTAAATTGATCTTTTGATAAATTATTATTGTAAAGTTCCCATTCAAAGTCGGTCATTACACCAGCTCCCCATGGAACAACAACAATATAATCTAAAGCTTCTTTTAGCAGCATTTGAATTTTATCTACTTTGATGTTTTCGTCAGCAAGTCCAAGTCCTTGTAAAAAGGGTAATTGCATCGAAGCAAGTCCAATCATTGTACCAATTCCTTCATGATAGGCACGGTTCGCACCACCTCTAAGAAGTAATGGAACATCAGGATTAGAATATGAAATATAGTAGTAGATATGTCCTAGTTCATGCAAGGTAGTACCCCACCATTTTGTGTTGGGTTCTACCGACATTAAAGATCTTACATCTTCATCAAGATTTAAATGCCAAGCTGAAGCATGATTATTTTTCTTATAATCAGACCCTTCTGGTAAAGGATAAAGGCTTGATTTATCATAAAAACTTTGAGGTAAATTTGGGAAGCCCATGCTAACATAAAATTCTTCACCTTTTTTCACAATCCATTCAGCAGATTTTTCTGAAAGGGCTTTGTCAAGGTCAACCCCTTCAACGTTTATCATTGAAGACCATTCTTGTCCCCAACGGTTCGGCAACCAATGCGCAGGAAGCATTTCTGGAACTTCTGCCTTGTATTGCTCTGCTAAAGTGTATCTTGCCCAAGTGTGAAGTTCTCTATAAATTGGCCAAACATCTTTTATCATTTGCTGAGTAACGCCACGCAAATCTTCAACAGAGTAACCATAATCAGAAACTTGGTAGTCAAAAAAGTTTTTGTAATTAAGTGCCTGAACAGACTGGTTTCTTAAATCTCTTAGGTTCACTAAACCATCTTTTAATCCAACTCCAACTTCCTTAGATGCTTCCCAAGCCTTTAGCTTTTTATCTAAGCCTTTTTTGCTTGCTAGAATTTTATCAATATCATTTGTAGAAATGTCTTTACCGTCAATTTTAAAATTGTATCCATAGAGTTTTTTTACTTGTGCATTATTTGCAGCAATTAAATTTTCAACTATTTCTCCAGCAGTTTCGGGATTTCCACCAGCTAAATATAGCATTGCTTTAAACTCTCTAACTTGCTTATCGGTTAGTTTATCTTGTAAACCCAAATAATGTTGAGCAGAATCGATATTTGTTTTGGAACCAGTGAAATCTGTAAAAGCTTTTCCTGCTTCTTTTACCATTTTTTCAGTTGTGGTATCTCCGTCAACAATGTAAGTGTTTTGTTTCCATTCAGCTTCCGCCATATTGTAATAAAGTGGCTGGTATTCGTTGTAATATGTATCCAAAAAGCTTTGAGCCTGATCTTGAATACTAGTATCATCAACTGGCTTTTCTTTTTTCTCGCAAGAAATAAGTAGTGAAATTATTAAAAGTAAGAATACTTTTATCTTCATAGATGTTCTCCAAATTATGATTTATAGAATTTATAAATATAACTATTTTAAGATTAATTATAAAAAGGTGTGTACTAATCTTTTAAAAAATTTTACGAGACTGGAACTAAAAACTAATATAATTTCATGATATTTATTTCCAATAAACCACAACAATAATAGTCATAAATGGTTTAAAGTGTTATTCAAAAAATAAATATAGGTATTACAAATGGCATTCGTTCTCGAAGATTTACCCTATGCACCAAATGCATTAGAACCAAATATTGATGCAAAAACAATGGAAATTCATCATGGTAAGCATCATGCTGGATATACTTCAAAATTAAATGCAGCAGTTGATGGAAGTGATTTAGCAGGGAAATCAATTGAAGAATTATTACAAGTTGCAGGTTCAAACCCAGCTGTTAGAAATAATGGCGGTGGATTTTATAATCACAATCTATTTTGGAAAGTAATGTCACCAAATGGTGGTGGGAATCCAAGTGGTGATTTATCTGATGCTATTAATTCTACATTTGGATCCTTCGAGAAATTTAAAGAAGAATTTGCTGCAGCTGCTGCAACTCGATTTGGATCTGGTTGGGCGTGGTTAATTGTACAAGATGGAAAGTTAAAAGTTACTTCATCACCTAACCAAGATAATCCTTTAATGGATATTGCTCCAGAAAAAGGAACACCAATTTTAGGATTAGATGTTTGGGAACACGCTTACTACTTAAACTATCAAAATAGAAGACCTGATTATATCTCAGCATTTTGGAATGTTGTTAATTGGGAAGAAGTTTCTAAAAGATTTGTAAACGCAAAGTAATTTTATAAAAATATTTTTTCTAAATTGAAGTCTGTTGCAAAAACGTAACAGGCTTTTTTATTATGGTAAAACTCGGACTATTCCCACTTAATCTGGTACTATTTCCAGAAGCTATATATCCTCTTCATATTTTTGAAGATAGATATAAGAAGCTAATCAATACCTCCATTGATAATGGAGAAGAATTTGGTATAAATTTAGTGACCTCATCAAAGATGTATGATTTTGGCTGTACAGCAAAAGTTCACCAAGTGACAAAACGCTATGCAGATGGAAAAATAGATCTAAATGTGATAGGTGTAAGGCGTTATTCACTTATTGGATTTAGTGAACACGAGATGCCATATTACACAGGTGAAATTGAATTTTTTTCAGATAGAGATGAACTCTTAGACGAACCTGGCCTGATAGATGTGATTAATCTTTTTAATGAACTGGCTTCAACTATTAAATTAGTAAATATTAAAAGATTGAAATTAGAGGATTTAGAAACTAAGTACCCATCTTTTTTTATTGCCCAAAAATCTGGATTGTCACCAATACAAAAACAAGAATTGTTGGAGATGAAATCAGAAAATAATAGACTTTCCTTTTTGAGAAGACATCTAAAAAATATTCTTCCGGCCCTGAACGAAGCTCAACAAATAGAAAAAGTAGTTCAAAACGATGGATACTTATCACCAAATCAGTTTAATAGTTGATGCATAAGCCAATATTCCCTAAAATAATGGGTATTGTGAATGTAACTCCCGATTCATTTTCTGATGGAGGGGATTATAATAATTTAGATAAATCGTTAGAACATTCCTTTAATATGCTAGAAAATGGTGCCGATATTTTGGATATTGGTGGCGAAAGCACCCGTCCTGGTGCTGAAGCAGTAAATGAGCAGCAAGAATTAGATAGAGTTATTCCTTTGATTCAAGAGATATTAAAGAAAAAACCTAACTCATACATTTCCTTAGATACATCTAAATATGAAGTTGCAAAGCTTGGCCTTGAAGCAGGTGTAAGTATGATAAATGATGTTAGTGGCTTAAAATCATCACCCGAAATAGCAGAACTTGTTGCAAATCACGATGCAGATTTGTGTATTATGCATATGCAGGGAAACCCAAGGACTATGCAACAAAACCCAAAATACGATAATCTAATTGATGAAGTGAAAACATTTTTAGAAACTCAGGCTGCTTTTGCAAAAAAAAATGGGGTTAGAAAAGTATTTGTCGATGTTGGTATCGGATTTGGAAAAACTCCCGAAGACAATATTAATCTTCTAAAAAATTTAGAATTGTTTAGCAATATCGGAAATGGACAACTACTTGGAATATCTAGGAAATCATTCATTGGTAAATACATAGGGCTCTCAAATCCCAAACAAAGAGATGTTCCTACAGTTATTTTACATTCATTATTGTTAAATAAAAAACTCAGTATTGTTAGAGTTCACAAGCCCCAGCTACTTGCCCAATTAAAAAAATGCTACGAAATTTTAGCTTAATCAAAAAAATATTAATAATTCTTGAGACGTTTTTCAATTAATTGTGTCTATATAATAAAAGGAAATTGCAAATGCGCTTAATTCCTATTTTATTGTTCTTTGTAATTTTATTTAATTCTTGTAACGATTGCGGTGGAGATGGTAATTCTGGTGAAAGTGATTTAATTTACTTTTCTGCTAGAGAGAATGTAAATAGTGCGTTCACTACATTTTTATTTGATCCAAGTTCACTATTTGTTGACCCAATAATTGAAAACTCAAAAATATTTGGTTTTTTAGATGGAAACATATTATACAAAACCAGTAATGAAGAAAGTGATTCTCTAATGATTCATATTGAATCAAATAGTTCTTCAGTATTTTTATTTGAAGGGCTTAGCAATATATCAATAGATGATGTTTTTTCTAATATTGAATTTTCAAAAGCTTATTTTATTGGAGATCCAATTACAATTTATCAAACAGATCAATTTGGTAATTTAAAAGTGATTTCGAGTAATGCAATTACCAATTACGGTCTTGATGTTTCTGCAGACGGTAAAGTAGGCATTATTGAAAATACAAATGGTCAGCTTGTCATTTCTATTTTTGACGGTGATGGAAATCAAATGGTAAGTACGCTACTTAACAATCCAATTATTGAGGAATTAAATTCGATTACATGGGATGGGGATCAAAGAAATTTAATTTATTCGCTAAAGAGTGGCGATGGTAGTACGGTGTACAGAACAAGGATAGATGGGTTTACCCAAGAGTTGTTTTCTGTTTTTGGTCAAAGAGTGACCAAACCGTTCTTTGTAAATGAAAATATTATCGGTTACTATAATTTAGATAATAGAAGTATTAATATTAGAAATTTATCAAATGGCGAAGATAAATTATTAATTCAAATTCAACCAAATGAAGTTATCAGTCATTTAAATTGGTCACACAATCAAAATAGGTTGATAATAACAGTTAATAATTTAAACCAAGAATATTCTGATATATTATATTTCGATTTTAATATTTTAACCGAGAATGAAGTTTTAGTATCTGAACCAAGTTTATTAATAAATAACGGATTCAGAGCTTTCTCTAAATAGCTTTATGGCAATATCAAACGAATATACCGAAGAAGAGCTAAAGAGAATGTTGATTGGAAAAAAAAAGCAACAGGAAGAGGCTTTTACTCAAATTTACAATCAATATTCTCAGAGAATCTATGCGTATTGCCTAAGGATAGTTGGATCCAAAGAGGATGCAAATGACTTATTTCAAGAAACATTTTTTAAGTTTTTTGAAGTAGTAAAAAAATCTAGTGATTTTAAAAATATTAACGGTTTTTTGATAAGAATTGCAAGAAATTTGTGTTTGAATTTTAAAAGAGTAAACAACAACTTCTTTAAAGTTGAAGATTTTGAGTTTATTACTCCAAGTTCAAATTACGAAAATCAAGAACTTCTTGAACTAATATCTAAAGCTTTAGAGCTATTAGATTTTGAATACAGAGAAGCTTTTATTTTAAGACAATACCAAGGTCTGCCTTATGCAGAAATTGGCGATATTATTGGAATGAAAGAAAGTAGTGCTAAAAATAGGTGTTGGAGAGCAAAAGAAAAAATTAAAGAAATTCTTCAACCATACATGAAAGATATAGAAAATAATCAAGGTTAATAAAATGTCTTACGACTTATTAATACATCAATATTTAGATTCAACACTGGACGATGTTCAGCAGGAGGCTCTTTTTGCAGAAATTGCAAGGAATCCTGAAGTTAGACAAGAATTTAATAGCCAGCTTAAGCTTGAAAATATAGCTAAAATGGATATGAGTTCTATTAGTCCACCATCAGCAGTAACTTCTGATATATTTCAAAAATTAAATTTTGCGATTCCTAATTCATCTACAAAAGGCGGGTTGTGGGGCAAACTTAATATAGTTGTATTATCAATTTTTGCTGGTTTGATTTTGGGTGCTTCTGGGCTTTATTATTTTAATAATGAGTTTGATTCAGGCAAAAACTTTGCCTCTGAAAACAATAATGGAATTCCTATTACAAGTTCAGCTCCAATATTAAAATCTATAAATGAAAACAAAACCCAAGAATCAAATTCATACAATAATTCAAATTTTAGTAACAGTTTAAGATCTGATGAAAAAACTGTTACAGCATATTCTAATAAAAATAATTCGGGAAATAATAAATTTGAACAAAAAAATTACTCATTTGAGCAGTCAGCTAATTCAATAGATAAAAAAGAATTACAAGAATACACTAATTCTATAAAATCTAGTAGTAATTTAGCAAATTCTGAGTCTTCAGAAACTAACAGTACTTTTATATCTAATATGAGAACAAATGAATTATTAAGATTTATCTCTGAAAGTAGTATAGAAAATATAAATACCATTTCATCAAAAATTGTGGATAAAAGAAATAATCAAGGGATTCAAAATGTTAAATTTGGAAATGATTATGGATTAATATCTAATCAAATGTACTCAAGCTCTAACCCATTCGATATTGGTCCAGATAATACAAGATGGGCAATTGGACTAAAACAATTAAATCAACTAGCTGTAGAATCAAATGTCAATTCAGAAAACACTTGGTTTTTAAACCGCTCTATATTTTTAAATTTTAAACTTAACTCAAACATAATACTCGTTGCTGAGTTTGGAAGTGAAAAGTTCATTCAAAATTATGAAAGGACAATAGCTGGAACAAATGTACAAACTATTCAGAACCCTATATTGAATTGGTACGGGATAGGAGCAAAATATAGAGCTGAAGGGATTTTCAATCAATATTTTATCACTCCTTATGTACAAACACTTTTTGCAACAAATTCAATAGGACCAATTCTTAGACCAACAATTGGACTTGATTTGAGGTTAAATAGGATATTTACAATTACAACATCTTACGATAGACCAATGTTATTTTACTCTGTATACGGAGA
The DNA here is from genome assembly GCA_028376765.1 of Candidatus Kapaibacterium sp. Taxonomy (GTDB): domain Bacteria; phylum Bacteroidota; class Ignavibacteria; order Kapaibacteriales; family UBA2268; genus JAJRPT01. The sequence continues at coordinate 56,814 of JAONBD010000006.1, read as the reverse complement.
GAATTTCTCAAGTTCTAAAGATGCATTCACAATTGGATTTAATCTAAATTTTTAATAAATCAAATAGTATATATTATTTAATTAAGGCAATTTTAATTAGTTGCCTTGTTGTTTTTAATATAGCCTGTGAATGCCCAGCAGATTTAGAAACTCCTCAGCAGAACCAGCCTAACGAATTTTCAAATATAGATGTTTACAATAGTACAGAATCTGAAGTTGAATTGTTTTCAAATAATGTATTTATTGAAAATCAAAATGTCAGAAATAACGGATATGAAAAGTATTTTGCTGGCTCGTCAGTACTTACAATTAATTCTAATTCAAAAAAAGTATTCTCGAATGCAATAAATACTAATCAAAATTCAGATTATACGCTTTTTATTTTTCAGTTAGATAGTAGAATTTTTAGTATTCTCTCAGAAGATGTATCAACCAATAGACTAAGAATTTTTAATATTTCTAATGAAGAAATATTAATAAGGACAAATAACCAAGAATATTCAATTTCTGGATTAACATATCTAAATATTCAATTACCAGGAAATAGTGGTAGGTTAATATTGAATGAAAATCAAAAAGAAGTTTCGTTTCAAAACTTTTCAGAAACAAAGATTAACAACATTTCAGTAGATTCTGAGCTTGATATTGAATATTTTCAAAGTTTTTAATAAAATATACTAAAAAAGTAATGCCTATTTAAAAGAGTTTACTAATTTTGTATTAATAGATATTGCAAAAAACAGGTAATAAAATGAGTGTATTAGTAAACAAAAACACAAAAGTATTAGTGCAGGGAATAACAGGTTCTGAAGGAACTTTTCACTCTTCACAAATGTTAGAATACGGAACTAAAGTAGTAGCAGGAGTTACACCAGGAAAAGGTGGGCTTAACTACGAAGGTAATGATGAATACAAATTCATAAAACCAGTACCTGTATTTAATAGTGTTTCAGATGCAGTAAAGAAAACAAATGCAGATACTTCAATAATTTTTGTACCACCTCCATTTGCAGCTGATGCTATTTTAGAAGCAATTGACTCTGAAATTAAATTAATTATATGTATTACTGAGGGAATCCCTGTAAAAGATATGATTAAAGTAAAAGCAGCACTTGAAACTGGCAAATCACGTTTGATTGGTCCAAACTGCCCTGGTGTTATTACACCTGGTGAAGCAAAAATAGGTATTATGCCAGGCTTTATCCATACTCCTGGAAAGGTTGGTGTTGTTTCGAGATCGGGTACTTTGACTTACGAAGCAGTAAAACAATTAACTGATGAAGGTTTAGGGCAAACAACTTGTATAGGTATTGGTGGAGATCCGATAATTGGTACTCAGTTTATTGATGCCATTAAATTATTCAATAAAGATCCTAAAACTGAAGCTATCATGATGATTGGAGAAATTGGTGGAACAGCCGAAGAAGAAGCTGCTGAATATATTAAACAAAATGTTACTAAACCAGTAATTGGTTTTATTGCAGGTAGAACTGCACCTCCAGGCAGAAGAATGGGACACGCAGGAGCAATCATTTCTGGTGGTAAAGGTGGAGCTGAAGATAAAATTGCAGTTATGAAAGATGCAGGTATTCATATTGTTGATGTTCCTGGTGATTTAGGTGCAACTGCATCGAAAGCTTTGAAGTCTGTAAAGAAAAAATAAAATAATTTGAGACGAATTTTAATTAAATGTGTCATTAATATAATAGGAAATAAATGTCTAACAAAACTTTAGCTATAATAAAGCCAGATGCAGTTGGTAAAAATGTAATTGGTGAAATAGTTGCAAAAATTACTTCAGCAGGTTTTAAAGTAAATGGTTTAAGATTAATAAAATTATCTGCTGAGCAAGCAGGTATGTTTTATGAAATTCACAAAGATAGACCATTCTATGGTGAGTTAATAGAATATATGACTAGTGGTCCAGTGGTTCCATTAGCATTAACAAAAGAAAATGCAGTTGCAGATTTCAGAGCTCTTATTGGTGCTACAAATCCTGAAGAAGCTGAAGCTGGTACAATTAGAAAACTTTACGGTGATTCAATTGCAGCTAATGCAATTCATGGTTCTGATTCTGATGAAAATGCAGCTAATGAAATTTCGTTCTTTTTCAGGTCAAATGAATTAGTATAATTTCTATAAATATTTGAAATTCAACCAAAAGGTCGGAATTTCCGACCTTTTTTTATTAGTATGAAAAAATTTGAAAAGATTAGCTCAAAAGTAAAATTTAAAAACCCTTGGTGGGAATATTGGGAAGATTCTTATAATTTACCAAATGGAAATATTGGTGAGTACCACTACGTTAATACTCATGGATCTACCTTTATAATTCCAATTAATTCAGATGGGAAAATTATTATGGTTGAACAATTCCGGTATTTAAATTCTAAATTAAGTTTAGAATTTCCTGGAGGTGGATTACCTAAGGGTATGGATCCAAAAGAAAATGCTCTAAAAGAGTTGAAGGAAGAAACTGGTTTTACTTGCAACAAAATTAATCAATTAGGCGTATTTAACCCTTATAATGGTGTGACAAATGAGATCTGCTATGTATTTGTTGCAGAACAGTTACAAATAGGGGAGCAGAATTTAGAAGAATCTGAAGAGCTTGAAATTAAATTGTATTCTGAACAAGAAATTAATAAAATGATAGCTTCAAACCATATTTGGGACGGCATGACCATGGCGGCGTGGTCTCTTTTCGTTAATAAAAAGGAACATTCATGAAAAAAATATTATACATAGTTTTACTTTTTACTTTGTTTATTCTCCTCACTTCCGAAAAGGATAAAAAGGATTTACAAGTTGTTAATAAATTTGATATTAGTGTTAAATTTCCAGTAAATATAAAACATTCCTACAGGATGGATGAAATAACTAATGTTGAAAGAACTTATGATGATGGTTCAAAATATTCCTACAAAAGGACATCTACTTACTTTATTACTCTATGGTCTCCAGAAAGACCTGAAAATGGATTTCAAAATGTATTCACTCAAATTGACTCCTTAGAATATAATTTTGATGATGGAGTCAAAAATGTTAGCTATTATAACTCTCAAGATGAAATGCCTCCATTAAATGTTCAGGATTTTAGCAAGACATTAATACCTAACGCATTAGAATTTTATATGAAATACGATAGTTATGGTGTTGTCTCCAAAATTGATGGTGGGAACAGAACAGAAAAATTGAACTACATTAATCACCCCGAGTATGGGTTTCAAGACAAGGAAAGTTACGACTATAAAAGATTCATGAACAGATATTCCGAACAAGATATAAAACATATTGCCGATCCTACAAAAGGAGTATTGCCTCCTTTTGCAGTAGCCAAAGATAGTACGTGGGCAATAGATTTTAAATTTGATGTGAATTTTGCAAGCTTTAGCGGAGTTTGTAAGCCTAAGTTTAATATGTTACTTGATAATCATTATTACATTGATATGAGCATAGATTCTATTGATTTTAGTGATGATTATTATGATTTGCACGACCAAAAAATATTAGCAACAATTGATTCATCTGATGTTGAAGGGAACTTTGAGATGAAAATCTCATCAAAGGGTCATGTTAAGTACATTCAAACAGATTCGAAAGTATGGCTAGAAGGTAAAGCAAAAAACAGACGATTTAGAGAAGAAATTCAATCAATGCAAAAATGGGATTTAATAGGGATGTGGCACCTTTAACTGATTACATTTAAATTGATATTTCGTTTATCTTTTTTCTTAGTAGAGGTAATCTCATTTATTTCACTTTGAGTTAGTGAATATTTATCAAATATTTTTCTTAAGAGTTCCCAAGTATAGATTCCTGTATCATGTCCATTAGCCCATTTTGCTGCTATAGCATAATTACCAATTGGAGTTAGTTCTTTAATTTCATAAACTCCAGGTTCAAACCTTACTGGTTTGGGCTTGGAATAGATTATATCACCAATTTTTTCTCCTGTACATTCTGCACAGGGACAATCTTTTCTTAAGTCTTCTAATTTAATAGTTGATTCAAAGCCATCAGACCATTTTGTGAATAGCAAGAACTCATTAACTTTTTTTACTTCTAAGGGGTTAGTCATCTTTTAATTACCTATTTTATTTGGCATGTTGCTAAAACCAGTTTTAACACGAAATGTATTAATAAAATATTTTACACTTATAAAATTTATTAATTAGATTAACTTCAATAAGCTGTAAATTAGAGTTTTACTTATATATTATCTAACTAAAAATATTACTTTAAAACAGAATTGTGCATTTAAATTTAAGAAATGGATTTAAACGAAAAAATATCAAGACTACCACAAAAGCCTGGTTGTTACCAATTTAAAAATAGTAACGATAAAATTATTTATGTTGGAAAAGCTATTAAATTGAAAAATAGAGTTAAATCATATTTTCAAGAAAATAGACCGAGAGATGCAAAAACTAAAGCTTTGATTCAGCATATAAGAGATTTAGAAGTTTTAGTAACAGATACTGAAGCTGAAGCTCTAATTCTGGAAGATACATTAATAAAAAAACATAAGCCTAAGTATAACATTCTCTTACGTGACGATAAAACCTATCCATTTATCAAAATTACTAAAGAGAAATATCCAAAAGTATATACAACTAGAAATAAAATTAAAGATGGATCAAAATACATTGGACCAATTACCGAAGTCTATAATCTGAAAAATATTATGAAGGCAATTGGTACTCTATTCAAAATTAGAACCTGTGATCTTGATATTACAAGCAAATCAATTGAACAACAAAAGCATAAGGTTTGCCTTGAATATCATATTAATAAGTGTGAAGGCCCTTGCCAAGGTTTTGTTTCCGAAGAAAAATATGGAGAGGGTATACGCAAATCAATTAAAGTTTTAGAGGGGAAAACATTAGATGTTGAAAGGCAATTTGAAAAGGATATGCTTGCTGAATCTGAAGTCATGAATTTTGAAAAGGCAACAAAACTTAGAAATAATTTAAAACTGTTAAGAGAATTTACTTCAAAACAAAAAATTGTATCAAATGATGATATTGATAGAGATATATTTGGATTATCTAGAATTGATGATGAAGCATGCTCAATTGTCTTAAAGATTCGTGATGGTAAATTAATTGGTAAAAGACATTTTATTATTAAAAATGCCCTACGAGATACTGACTCTTCATTGATTCAGAGAACTGTAGAGAGATGGTACATTGAAAGTGGCTTTATACCTGATGAAATTCTGTTAACAAGCGAACCGACTAATGTAGAATATTTAAGCAGTTATTTGAGTGAAATTAAAGAAAAATCAATTAAAATATTAATACCCAAAATAGGGGATAAAAGAAAATTTATTGAAATGGCAGAAACAAATGCTAAATATATATTAAAAGAACATCAATTAGCATTAATAAAAAGGGAACAAACCATACCAAGAGTTATTCTTTCACTTCAAAGAGATTTAAGATTGAAAAAACCACCTAAAATTATTGAGTGTTTTGATAATTCACATTTCCAAGGAACCGATTTAGTTTCATCATTAGTACATTTTGAAGATGGAAAACCAAAAAAATCTGAATATAAAAGATTTAAAAATAAAACCGTATTAAAAAATGATGATTTTGCGGCAATGAGAGAAGCAGTTCTAAGAAGATACACTAGGCTAAAAGAGGATATCGAGAATGCAAAATCTAATAATTTGGACAAGATTCCTTCCTACCCTGATTTGTTAATAATAGATGGTGGAAAGGGGCAACTATCAGCTGCAATGGAGTCACTTCAAAAAATTGGTCTAGAAAATCAATTTGTAATCTGTGGTATGGCTAAAAGGTTAGAAGAATTATTTTTTCCTAATGATAAAGAGTCTTTAATACTTCCCAAAACATCTTCTTCATTGAGACTTTTGCAACAAGTACGAGACGAAGCTCACAGATTTGCTATCACCTATCATAGGACTTTAAGAGATAAAAGAACTTTTCAAACTGAATTAACTGAGATTAAAGGTATAGGTGAAAATACAGCAAAAGCTTTATTAAAAAATTTAGGTTCAGTATCATATATCAAAACCGCAAGCGATAAAGAATTAAATAAATATTTAAATAAATCACAATTAAACTCACTTAAAAAGCATTTTAATCTTTGATTAATTTAACAGTTTTCAGTAATTCTTCTGTTTTTAATTCTATTAAATAGGCACCAGGTGGTAAATTTGAACTATTTATATTAATTTCTGTATTTTCATCAATTATTGTATCACTCGTAAAATATGACTCTCCAGTTAACATATTGAACAAATTAATTTTAACTTCAATTTTATCATTGCTGAAAAATGATAAAGTAATTTTATCATTAATTGGGTTTGGTCCAATATTTATATTTAAATCTGGACTGAAATAAAGCCTAACTCCTCCTTCGTAACATAAATCTAATACTCTAAGTGTACTATTATTTAAGTTTATCGAAGAGTATACCTCAGTTTCTGCATCATTTAAATTAATATTAATTTTAGTTGTTGAATCGTTACCCCAAAGTACTTTAAATTCCCCGGGTAAGATACTTGAATTAATATCTATTCCATCAAAATCTATTATCTCAAATGAACTAGTCTCTGTTTTAGTGTATGAACCTAAGTAATCTAAAATAGTTTTATTATATGATATTATAAATCCAATTTCTTTATTATCAGTATTGTGATTAATATTTATAGGTATATTGATAATATCTCCGATATTAGCATCAATATTAGATAAATTAAGTTCCAACAATTTTGGAGAATCTATTGATCTTACTTTTATTGAGTCTAAAATACCACACCGGGAGTCTATGGAAATAGTATTTGAATCTATTTTTGATCCATTAAACTGTATTTCGATACTAGAACTAGTACCAGCAGGAACGGGATTTAATATTGAAGAAATTATTTGAAATTCTCCAAAAGTTTTGCCAATTGGGATTTCAATAGGTAAACTACCTGTGTTATAAAAGTCAAATGAATTAATATTATTTTGTGACAAATCAAATAGTAATTCATCTTGTGTAATATTGTACTCTATAATTTCTTTAACTGCTTTCAAATCAATATTTAACTGATAAGCTAAGTATTCAACTATCAATGTTGCATTAAAAACTCCATTAATATCTGAATTAAAATTAATTTCAATAAATTCTGAATTATTATTTGAAATTGTATTTGGGAAATTATCAATCTGAAAAACATTATTGGGATCATCAAGAATGAACTTAATATCATTAATATCTTGATCAGAAATGTTTAAAATTTCTAGTGACTGAGAGGAGGTGTCTTTGCAAAATAAAGTATCAAAACTTATTGAACTAAGAGTTCTAATAGGGTTGTCATCACTTTGTATATTCCAATTAATATCCAAGGATTTAACTATACCACAAGTATCTAATAGATCTAGAATAGTAGATCCACTTTCACCCAATTCAGCTCCAATAAAATCTACTTCGAGATTAATCGATTGATTTGGTTCAATAACAAACGGGCCCGGATTGTTAATAGAAAAAAGACCGCCTTCTAGTTCGATGGGGAAATCTGAGATTAATTGTACTCTTGTCTCACCAGTATTAACAACTGAGACCAATTTAGTTTCAAAAAAATTGGCTTTATTTTGAAAAAAGTTCAAACCGTTAGCTGGTTGGATTTCATAATCAGTATTTAAATATACCACTGGAATTATTAGTAAAGTATCACCAATATTTGAATTTATTGAAAGATTGAAATCAAAATTACTTTTAAAATCATCAAATGGGATTTCAAATTCTATCAATAATGAATCATTTTCATTAATTGTTATATTGTTTAATTCTAGTGAATTAGAATTAATATTATTATTTGAATTAATAATATTTAAATTACCAATCCCATTATTGAGTAATTCTAAGGAGAAAATATTATCAGAATTGCAACTTATAAAAAAAGTATCTTTATATCTCAACTCCAGACTTGGCTGAACCCCTTTTCCAAGTAGGCTTACATAAGCTGGTGAGTTCTCTCCATCATAATCAATTTTGATAATACTACTTTGAAATCCAATTTGATTGGGGCTATAAAAAATATTTAAATTTAGCTCTTCTCCACTTTTCAAAACATTTTGATTAACATTAAAATTAAAATCCTCAAGTTCTGGACCAATTAAAGATACATCAAAAATATTAACATCAAAATCAGAAGAATTAATTAAATTAATAGTAGTTGATTCTTGAGTATTTATTAAAACTTCTCCAAAATCATAGTTGATATTTCCAATTTCAGGTATAACTCCTTTTCCAATTATTTGTGATGTAAAGGTACCAATATTTGTTTCAAATTCTATTTTAGAGCTATATTCAATAGCCTGTTTAGGTTTAAAAAAGAATTTTGTAAATGATGGGTTGGTGTCTACATTAGTAATTACATCAAAAGTTCCATCATCTAAGAGAATCCTTACATCTAAAAGTTGGATATCAATCTCATTTAAATTTGAGAATATTCCATAAACATCAAATTCTTTTATTTGCCCAACTATTTGATTCCCCATATCAATATCCAATATCGAAACATTTGGTTTTTTTAAAGAAAACACAGAATCGGAAATATCTAAAGCAGATGGAAACCTATCAACTGAATAAAAATCTATTGTTCTTTTTTCATTCTGACCATAAATACCAACAGCAAACCTGCTACCCTCTGGGCTCCAAGTTACATCTTGTACAGTCCAAATATTTGTTTGAGGATAACTTAACTCTGGTAAATTTGTGTTAAGATTATATAAATAAACATTTCCCAAACCACCACCAAAAACCACTAATTCTTTTTCTTGATTAACTGATATAGAATAAAGTTGTTCTTGAAACTCAATTTCACTAATTAATTCTCCTTCATTAGTCCATCTTTTAACATAATTTTTATCATCACGATCGCTAACAGAAATTAACTCTTGATTGTTTATCCAATCAATATCTCTTATATCAGAAATTTCTGCTTTCCATGATTCTACCAAATCCCAATCAATTGTTTGATAAATTTTAATAGTACTATCATTTCCACAAGTTGCTAGCATATCTTGATTTGGGCTAAACTTGATTGAATTCACTCCTTGAGTGTGATTATCTAATATTTGAATTAATGAATAATCGTCCCCATCCCAAATTTTGACTTGGTTATCTTCACTTGCAGTTACAATTAGTTTACCATCATCAGACCATTCAATTTTATTAATTGCTTCTTGATGAGCAGCTATTTGATTTTCTGTTGAATATATTAATGAATTCCAAATTTTTAATATACCATCTTCTCCAGCTGATGCAAACCTAATACCATCAGGACTCCAAATTACATCTTTTACTTCACCATTATGGGCATCTAGTTCTATTATTTCAGTTCCATTAAATGAATTGATAACTCTAACTTTACCATCAATATTTCCAGATAATAAATCTAATCCATTTGGTTTCCAAGAAATGGCATTTACATTTATATCATCAGTGTTAACACTCAAATATAACTCTCCAAATTCTTCACTAAATTGAGTAACCCTTATTAAGCAAGAATCTGATTCAATATCTGGAAATTTTATTGGATAATTAAAATTAATAGATTGATCGTAATATTCCCAACTCATCCCATTATCATTACTAAATTCTACTGAAACAGGAGATTCTGGTAAAGTACCTTCCCATGTTATTGTATTAGATGAATTTGCTGCAAATGTCTGACCACCATTAGGATAAGTTAAATTTATAGAGTTTTGCCCTGGAATTGAATTTTCGTTTCCACCACTGGCAAAAAATTCTTGACCGATACAGGCGTTTGATACAATATCATACCTGGCAATTTCAAATTTCTCAGAATTATTATCAAATTTGACCCTTATATTAAAAATATCATTTTTTTCAATGGTTAGAGGTAAATCATTTGTATTAGGGTAATCGATTGTAAAAAGGGGGTTATTAGAATTAATTTCATTAATTGTTATATCATCAAATTCAGCCCGAATTTCAATATTCTTAGTTGCCTCTTCACCATTTGCTAAGTTATCAAATACAACAAATCTACTTTTAGTGTATGAGATTTGTGGTAATATATCTGGGACAATTTCATATTTAGTATTTCCAAATAGTGAATCAGCATAATTAATATTTACATCTCGGATTTTATCGCAAACATCAGATCTCCAAGAAACCTCGCAATTAGTTAATTGTTCAGATAATTTAAAAATATTCCTATAAATTCTAATTATTTCAATTTCTGTTTGAACTTGCTCGAAAACAAAACCACCTGTTCTTTCTGCAATTTGGTTTAGTACATCTGGTGAATCATTAAAGAGAACAACACAGTAAATTGTTGCATTTATTTCATTAGCACGATTAACAATTTGGTCTATATCACCATTTGAAATGCCATCTGTAAGTAGAACAATCACAGGCTTATGCAATGCTCTTTCGGCAGTAGGAATAGCTCCCGTAAAATTTTGTAGGAATGCAGCATTAAAGTTGGTAGCGGCAAGCAATTCTAATTTATCAATTTTATCAATTAGTTCATTTTTCATTGGTGTGAAATCGGAGATTATATAAGATTCATCTGAAAAACCAAGTATAGATACATCAGATTGATTATTCATAATATTTACCCAAGCTTTTGCACCTAACTTGGCTAGCTCAAAACCTTTACCTTCCATTGAAGCAGATAAATCTAAAGATAGGATTCCGCTTACAGCTTGGGGAGGGCTTGGATCTTCACAGGATAGACTGATAATCTCACTATTGTTTCCATTTTCTATAATACTAAGCGATTGTTGATCTAAATCAAGCATCTGTTGATTATCTTCATTAAATATTATGATTTTAGAACTAACAAATGGATAGTTTGATCGGTTAATGTCATAAAGCCTTATATTTTGTGCTGTTACACAACTTAAAAGAATAAATATGTTGAAAATTATATGTTTCATAATTTAATTAACAATTGATATTAAAAAAAGTATCAAATACTAAGAATTATTTATTTTTGAACTTTAATATACAAAATAAATTGGAAAACAATGGTTGAGAGATATTCGAGAGAAGTTATGTCCAAGATTTGGACTGAGCAGAATAAATTTAATAATTGGTTAGAAGTTGAGGTCTTAGCCGTGGAAGCACAGGCAGAATTAGGATTTGTACCCAAAGAATCAGCAAAAAATATTAGAGCAAAGGCAAAATGTGACGAACATGAAATCTTAGAAATTGAGAAAGTTACGAAACACGATATAATTGCATTTCTAACGAATGTCGAAAAATATGTTGGTGAAGATGCAAGATTTATTCATTGGGGAATGACTTCTTCCGATGTTCTTGATACCGCACTAGCCCTGCAAATTAAGCAGGCGTCAGATATTATTGATGAAGATTTGATTCAGCTTGAAAAAGTATTAGCAAAAAGAGCAATAGAATTTAAGCATACACCGTGCGTTGGTCGTAGTCATGGGATTCATGCTGAAGCAATGACATTTGGAATGAAATTCGCACTTTGGTATGATGAGCTTCAAAGGTGTAAAGATAGGTTTAAGCTAGCAAGAACGCAAATAGAAGTAGGTATGATTTCTGGGGCAGTTGGAACCTACGAACACTTAGATCCATTTGTTGAAAAATATGTTTGCGATAAGTTAGGTTTAACTCCATCTAATGTTTCTACACAAGTGATACAAAGAGATGCACATGCTTTTTACTTGCATGCTGTAGCTATGATTGGGTCATTGATTGAAAAAATAGGTACAGAAATTAGACACCTTCAAAGAACAGAAGTAAGAGAAGCTGAAGAATTTTTCTCTAAAGGACAGAAGGGTAGTTCAGCAATGCCTCACAAAAGAAACCCTATTTCGAGTGAGAACATTTGTGGTCAGGCTAGATTTTTACGAACAAATGCCCTTGCTGCTATCGAAAATAATGTTCTTTGGCATGAACGAGACATCAGCCATTCATCGGTAGAGAGGGTTATTTTCCCAGATAGTACTATTTCGCTAGATTATATCTTGAATAGAACTATAAAACTAGTTGATAAATTAGTTGTTTACCCAGAAAAAATGATTGAAAATATGAACATTACACATGGTTTGATTCATTCCCAAAAAGTATTACTGGAACTAACTAAAAGAGGAGTACAGAGGCAAGAGGCTTATGTCTTAGTCCAAAGAAATGCAATGAAAACTTGGGATGAAAAAATTCCATTATTAGAAAATTTAAAATCTGATGATGAACTTATGAACTATTTTAAACCTGAAGAATTGGATAATTTATTTAAGTTTGATCAAGTATTCAAATCTGCAGATTTTATATTTGAAAGATTAGGCTTAAACAAATAATTAAAAATAAGTTATTATATAACAGCGTTCATTAAAAGTATGGAAAAACTACTCAAAGATCTTATAAGTATATTCAATTTCTCTTTCTATAAAGAGGAAAATGAAATTATTTCAATTGGATCTATAGTTTGGGGAATAATATTTCGATCTTTTTTACTTATGGTTCTATCCCTTATTTTAATGAATAAGTATGAACTTTATGATAATGCTTTTATATTTGTTGTAGTATTGTGGTTTTTCATTGCTTGGCCTGCTTACAACAAATTCCAAGATTACAACAAAAAGTCGATAGATTTTATTGAATCAACTCTTTGTGGATCATGTAGGAATTTTGAAAAAACAGCTCAACTTTGTAAAATTTATGATGAACATCCTACCAAAGATTTTATTCCTTGTGATGGAGATGATTGGGAATTGAAGTAAGAACAATAAATCATTTAGCTTGAATAATTAATATAAAAAAAGCAGACTTTACTTGATAAAGTCTGCTTTTATTTTTTAATGAGTTTTATCAATTATATGTTTACAGTCTCGCCGTATGCTTCTGCAGCTGCTTCCATTATAGCTTCTGATAAAGTTGGGTGAGCATGAATAGTTTTCATAATAGATTCGCCAGTACCATCTAAAGTTTTAGCAATACCAATTTCACCAATCATCTCTGTAACATCTTGACCTATCATATGAACACCAAGCACTTCTCCATATTTAGCGTCAAAAATTACTTTTACAAAACCTGTTGCTTTCCCAATTCCATGAGCTTTACCATTTGCAGAGAATGGAAATTTACCAACTTTAAGTTCGTAACCCAATTCTTTGGCTTTTTCTTCTGTATAACCTAATGAAGCAATCTGAGGTACGCAGTAAGTACAACCAGGTATATTGTTGTAATCTATCCCTTTGTCACCATGACCAGCAATATATTCAACACAAGCAATACCCTCTGCTGTAGCCTTATGGGCTAACCATGGTGCTCCAGCTACATCACCTATAGCATAAACATTAGGAACATTAGTTCTTAAAAGTTCATCTATTACAATTGCACCTTTTTCAACTTTAATACCAACTTCTTCAAGTCCGATACCTTCTAAATTAGCTTGAACTCCAATAGCGCTTAAAGCTTTTTCAGCAGATATTGTTTCTATTTTGCCATTTTTTTCGTAGGTAATCTCTGCACCATTTGCAGTTGGTTTAGCACTTGTTACCTTTGCACCTGTCACTAGCTTAATTCCAGATTTTTTGAAAGATCTAGCTAATTCTTTTGAAATATCTTTATCTTCAACTGGAACAATTCTATCTTGATATTCAAGAATAGTAACATCGGTACCCATAGCATTATAGAAATAGCCAAATTCGACTCCAATTGCTCCAGAGCCCATAATCACTAATGATTTTGGAGCTTTATCTGATAGCATAGCTTCTGTAGAAGTCCAGATATTTTTTCTATCTACTTCGATTCCTGGAAGAATTCTAGGTCTTGCACCTGTTGCTATAATTACATTCTTTGTAGTAATGGTATCGGTTACTTTACCATTTTCGTCATGAACATCTATAGTGTTTGCAGATTTAAGTTTACCAAATCCAACAACATGCTGCACCTTATATTTGCCAAATAAGTATTTAACACCATTAGACATTTGACTTGCAACTTTCCTAGATCTCTTAATTACATTTGGAAAGTTGATATTAACGTTTGAAACTTCTAGGCCATAGTCCTCTGAATGACCTAAAAAGTTAGCATACTCTGCCGATTTCAATAATGCTTTAGATGGGATACAACCCCAGTTTAAACATACTCCACCTAGCTCTGCCTTTTCAACGCAAATAGTTTTTAAGCCTAATTGCTGGGCTCTAACTGCTGCTACATAGCCACCAGGTCCTGAGCCAATTACTACTAAATCACAATTATGATTTGCCATTTTTTTTACCTGTTTGTTTTTCTAATATTTAATTTACAAAGATAATAAATAAAGTTTTTATAGTTCTCATTCAAAATATGTTTCAAAAAAGTATATAACGTAATAATTGTGTTGATATTCCATCATTTCTGTATTTAACAAAAAATCTTCTATTTTTATTAGTAAATCTTTAGGAAAAATTTCACGATTTTTAGCCTTGATGGCCGAAACTCTTCCATTCTTATAATAATCTACACCAAAACTTACTAAACTAGATTCATTTTTTGGCTTTAATAGAATAAAAATTTCTTCAAAAAATGATTTCACTTTGTTTTCAATATAATCCCGTACTTCGTAATCAAATGTGTAGGCATAAAATTCATAAATAAGTTTTCCACTTGTTTGCCTTTGTCTGCTTTGGAACTTTTTTTTGAGATAAAAATAGTCAAAGTTTTCATAGGTAAAAATGGGTAGGTAATAAGAATCAGATGAATTGGGGTTTAACAAGTAAGATTCTGATTTATCTAATAATCTTGTTATCTTTTCTTTTTCAGGAATATGTGTTACATTTTTTAGATATGAAACCTGCTCAACTAATTCATACGATGATAGATTATTAAAATCAAAGTGAATAATAGATGGACTTTGAGGAGGTATTAAACCTTGGCTAAAGTTTATATAAATATCTATTAAAGGGTAATTATCTTCAAAATATAATTCTTTACTTGAATAGATGTTATCGAAAGAAATATCATCTTTTACAGCTTTTAATTGATCCCAAGATTTAATAATAAATTTTTCATTTGAAACATTATTGTAAATGTTGACGCTATGAAAAGTAGTGACATTAAAAAATTTTTCTATTTCGATTAGGTGATCTTTTTTGGATACTATGAAGTTTAAAACATAAGGATAAGGGTTTTGCTTGATTGGCTCAAAATTGTTGGAGCTAATTAATTCAAAATCAGAACTATTTTTTTCAATTTTATTAAATCTATCAATGGGATTTTTAAAGTACTTAAAGTTTGGTTTTCTTTCATCAAAATATTTTAATCTACATTTTACAGATATATTTACAATGGGTTCATCATCAAATGGAATGCAAATTAAATAGTGAAGTTGATGAACATTTGGAAAAATTTCAAAATTGGCATCTGTTTTAACTGATTCAATATAAAAGAGTTCGAAAGGGAATAGTATTAAATATTCTGATTCTTTTTTCAATTTAGAGATTGAAAAACTTATTAAATCAAAATCATTTGACCTCTCAAGTTTTATTTCATCAAAATTTATATTAATCAAATTCATTTAATTATAGCAAATTTCCCAAATATATTTTCATTTTTGAAAGATGTGCTAAAAAAATACAAACCATCCCTTAAATTTAATTCTGAAAATTCTACTTCGACTATTCTATGAATAGATTTTGAACTTGATAGTTTCCTTATAGTCTTTATTGGAACCATTCCACTTGAATAAATTACTAAATCAACATTTGTAAATAAAGGTGCAGAATCTGGAATAGGGAATGACACGGAATTATCACTTCCTCTTTTTACAGGATTAGGGAAACTCGATTTTAATCTAAATACATTACCGCCTTCTTTAAAGTAGATTATTGGTGTAATAAATCCATCAGAATTTAATTTATGATAGTAGGGGCTTCCAGTAATTTCATCAAAATTATTTTGATTAGATTTAGATATTTCATATTGATAAGAATACTCTTCAGAATTGTTTATTTGATCTATTGAAAAATTATTACGAGTGTAAATTATATCTATCGTATCTGCTAAAAGATTTAGATTAGAATTAGTGACTATTCTTTGTAGGCTAAATGTTAAATTTTCAAATCGTGAGTTATTAATCACATCGGTCGTTTTTAAAGTATCCAAATTATTGATTAACATCATAGGTAATTCTTCTGCCGATTCAAATCCATAATTTACTTTTGCTCTATCGCCTGTATGATAAAGCCAGTCTAACACTTCAATCCAAGATTCTTCAATTGTGAAATCTCTTTTTAATAAAGTGTTATTATAAACTTCGAATAAATTACCTTTTGGTGTTTCCCAAATTTCATTTATTATTTCGTCATCATATTTTTGGGTAATATATTTAAAATATATAGACCAAGCGTAAATACCTACAGAGCCACCACTTTCAGCTCCAAAAGAAGCTGTTCCTGGGTTTCGAAACATTTCTTTTAGGTACTGGAAATAATCTTGATTTCCCTTCACATATTCTGATTCAAAATAAGTTGCTGTTGATTCATAGGTTAATAAATTAGTATTACTTGAAGTAGCAAATGGATAATTATATTGAATTGAATGATGGTATTCATGAGCCAATGTTATCTTTAATGCTTCTATACCAGTTGTATAATAAATTGTTAAATCATCATAACTGGTATTAATATTCATATAAGATGATACCGCTCTTTCACCATCCAATTCAAAAATTTTTAATGGGCTTACAAAACCATATATATTATCAAAGTTGCGGATATAAATATCGTATGCTGGGGTTCCACCATTTAAACCATTATTTTCTTCGCTTTGCCCATTATCAATAGAATCGGGTGGAGGTAACTTCCAGTTTCTATTCTGAAAAAATGTTCTAACATCTTCTGCATAGAACAAAACTGAATCAACATAATCAGGGATTGAATTCTGATTTAAATCAGTTTGGTCAACTGCGTCTTCTCCAAAAGTATCGTAGTGGACTCTAAAGTTTCCAAATTCTGAATCTGCAAAATTTTGCATAGCAGAATTTGATTGTAGTTTGTTTGAAATATTTTTTTGGTGAGGATGTGTAAAATTACACTTTATTGAAAAACTATCATAACTAGCAAGAAGGAACAGGATGAATAGTAAGGATAATTTCATTTGTTATCTAAACATTTCTTTAAGCATGCCCCAAGTTTTTCTAACACTGGATACATTATGAGTTACAAATGTTTCATCTGAATAAATTTTATCACCAGATTTTGTAGTTGCTTCAATACGGTAAGATTTAACAGCTTCAGAATTTAAACGTTCTTTAGTTTGCTTAGAATAGAAAGAATCTTCATCGGTATGAACATAATATTTACCATTTCCTTTTGTGTCTATTTTGCTTGTTATATAAACAAAAGTGCCAGAATCTCCATTAACAATTTTCTTTTGAATCATAAAATGAGAAATATCAATTTCGTCTTTCATGCTCCATTCTAAAACAACGTCTTCACCAATTGACTTAGCCTTAAAGTAGTCAAATTGAGCTGTTTGAGCCAAGATTATTAAAGGTATAAATAATGATAATAGTATTTTTTTCATGATAATTAGTGATTGTTAAGTATATTTTCAGCAGAAATTCTACCAATGTAATAAAATAGTATTCCAAATATAACATTTACAACGGTATAAACCAAAGCAGTGGAGTACTTCTGCGATTCTATTAGCTCGAATGATTCTTTTGAAAATGTTGAAAAAGTTGTAAAAGCTCCAAATATCCCTACACTTAAAAACAAATTCATTCTTGAGCTTAGATCTAGCTCTAAAACAAAAATCGAAGTAGCACCTAGTAGTAAAGATCCTATTATGTTGATGATTGTAGTACTTAAGTTAACTCCAAAAATATAAAAATGTTGCAACAATAGTGAAAATAAATAACGAAGAGTTGCACCAAGTGCTCCTCCAATTGCAACAAATATGATATTTTTCAACATATTAATTTTTCAACATTTATAAGTTTTGTGCGTATAATTTAAATCAAAATATTTATAATAATGAAATAATTACTTAATTTTGTAATGCAGCTAACATAAAGAGGTAAAATTATCAAAAATTTTGCTATCAAAAAACTTATTATTTTAGTCATTATCTTCGTGACAACCAATTCACTTTTGTCACAAGTGTACAGACTAGAATCAAACTATGGTACTAAATCTTATTTCTTATCAAAAGACTACTTTGATAAGGAATTGCTATTTCAATCAGATTTATTGATTCAAAAAATATTTGAATCATATCCTAATACAACTAGCCAAGATAAATTAAAAATTTTAGAGGCTGATATCTCTTTAATTGAAGGTAATTACTTTGTTGCACAGACTAAGTTAGATGCTTTTATTCAGCAAAATTCTAACTCACCATTTCTTCCAATTGCATATTATAAGAAAGCTCAAATATTTTTTAAATTAAAAAGATATGATCACGCAGCTGTTAACTTTTCTCAAGCGAAAATAAATGCTCAAGAAAACTTTGAATCAAGAAAAGATCATGCCTATAAAACTATAGCTCATAAATCAAATTATTGGCAGGCTGTTTCGGCTGCTCTCTATGGTTCTTACAACGAATCTAAAGAGATTTTTGAAGAGGTGATTGCAAATTCATCTGATGGAGAGTTTGCAGATGATGCCCTTTACGCTTTGGGTCAGACTGCTGAGACTTTAAATAGATATAGTGAAGCAATTAATTATTACAGAAAAATTAGGACAGACTACCCCTTTTCAAATAATTATCTTCGAGCTTTGGTCAGAGAGTCAAATAACCTGCTCTCTTTAAGAAAACCTGTGCTTGCAACCGATTTACTTGAAAGAACTAATACTGCTTTCAATCATATTGCGATAAATGATTCACTAGGTAAAAAATATGAAAATCAAGTTGGTATGGAGCAGATCTACCAAGAAATTTTGTATTTAAAAGGAGAAGCATCTAATATAGCCGGTAATCATAGCGAAGCAGTTACCTACTTTGTTTCTTTTTTAGAGACATATAATCAATCAAATATTCAAAACCTGGTTAGAATAGGTCTTGGTTGGGCTTATCTCAATATTGCAAATTATGATAGAGCATTGTTTTATTATAATCAAATTTTACAATCTGAAGATGATTCTTGGAACACTAAAGATTTAGCCAAACTTTATAAAGCAATTACTTTAAAAGAAATGGGAGATGAGCAACAAGCTTTAGATCAGTTTTCTTTGCTCGCTGTTGATTCAGATTATCGGTTTTTAGGCGAGGTTTTGCTTGAATTGGGACAAATGTATTATGAAAATAATGATTATGAATCAGCAAAAAGAACTTTAGAGAGAGCTGATAGAGAGGCAATAGATGTTTTATCTACAACAAAGATTTACCTTCTATTAGGTGCTACCTACATGGAATTAAAATTATGGTCAAGAGCCATAGAATATTATAATAAGGCTCAGGATATTGCTTTAAAAACAGATGTAATTTATTTACCTCAAAAACAATGGTATCTGAACGAATTGAGATTTAAAAGAGGTGTTTCCTACCTTAAAAGTGGTAAAAGTAATAATGGGATAAAAGATTTATCTGCATACATTGCTGAAGAAAAAGATAATGATAGATTAGAAATAGCCTATTTTTGGCTTGCGGAATCTTATTATGAATCAGATTTATTTAAAAATTCTGAGCAAGCATATAATTCTTTATTGACAAATTATCCTCGCTCTAAATACAAAGAACAAGCATTGTATGGTTTGGGTTGGAGTTATTTCAATTTAAATAAGTTTAATGAATCTGCTAAAATATTTGATGAACTAGTTTCTAACTTTCCTAATTCAGATTATGGTGATGAAGTTTTAGCAAGACAAGCTGATGCTTATTATAAAACTAGGAATTTTTTGAATGCTGCTAAGTATTACAAGTTAGTTGAAGATAAATACCCAAATTCAAAAGAAACAGAATACTGTGCATTTCAATTAACGCAAGCTTTGTACAGAGGTGGTAGGGTAGAGCAATCTGTAGATGCCTTACAAAACTTTGCTTTTAAATTTTCAGATTCGAGATTAGCCCCAAATGCAATGTTTTTAAAAGGGTGGATTAGGTTGCAACAGGGAAGGTACGATGATGCTATTGCTAATTTTAAATATTTAATTGAAGCATTCCCAAATAGTCAATTTTTACCTAACACAAAATATTCAATTGGAACGGCATATTTTAATGCTGGTAGATATGATGATGCAATAGAAGCTTACAAAAAAGTAGTTGAATCATATCCAAAATCTGATTTCTCAAAGAAAGCAATAAATAACATTCAAGAGGTTTCTTTTATTTTAGGAAAAGACAGCAGTTATGTAGAATATATCAACGATTTTGCTTCTAAAACTGAGGATTCACCTTTTGTATATGATATAAAAAAGAACAAGGCTAATAATTTGGTTTCATCTGGTAGATACCAAGAAGCAATCAATGAATATGAAAATCTGCTAGGGCAGTTTCCTAATAAAGAGGATAACGCCGAAGCCATTTATTGGATCGCAAGAAGCTATGTAAGTATGGACAAGCCTCAGGAAGCTCAATTAGCTTTTGATAAGTTATTTGCTAAATATCCTAAGAGTTCTTTTGCCAGCGAAGGAATGTTGAAGTACGCTTATATGTATCTTGAAATGAATGATAATCAAAATGCAGATTCAGTATTTAAAATACTTATGAATAAATATCCTAAATCTTTGGAAGCACCTGATGCGGGGTATCAAAGGGGTAGGATTGCAATGACAAATCAAGATACAAACCAATCAATTAAGATTTTTTCAGGTGTTGCAGATAAGTACGATTCAACAGCGTATGGATTAAAATCAAGATGGATTGTTGCTACAGTTTATAAAAGACAGGGCAAAATAGATTCTTCTTTAGCTCAATGGCAATTACTTGCTGCTCAAGAATTAAATCAATCTTATGCCTCCGAAGCACAATATATGCTAGGTAGAATCTATAAAGAAAATAATGAGAACAAAGAAGCGATAAAGGAACTAATTGTTGTAAAGGAAAAATATAGTGATGATCCGCAATGGTATCCACAATCTCTTATTGATTTGGGTGAGCTATATGAAGCTGAAAATGAATGGGAACTTGCTTTGGAGGTTTATAATATTTTATTGGAAGTATTCCCTGATTCTGAATTTGGTAAAACAGCAAAAAGCAGAATCAAAAGAGTTAAGAAAATGTTAAAATGAGAATATTAGATAAAAAAGTGTTAACCAAATTTGATAATAAACTTGATAAAAGTTTAAATAGGAACACTATATCTAATTCCTTAAAAGCTAATGGAATTTATAAAACAGCATTAGATTCTGGGAAAAAAGCACTTCATGATAATAACTTTTTAAAGGTCATAAATAGAAAGTATCATTTCAATAGCGATCAAGGAAATGATATATTAAATTATTTGCTTGAAGAGATTGAATTTGAATTATCTGAAAAATCTAAGACTAGTATAAAACTATCTAAGGCATATATTATGTTTTGGGAAAGGTTAGAAAGATCGAACTTTATTCTTGAAACATTATTATTGGGTGGTTTAGATAATAGCCAAAGGGAATTAAATAGAATCCTAGATAGATGGATGCTAGAAAAAGGAGATTGGGATTCTTATTTATTTTTAATTCAAAAATATGGATTGAAAACTAAAGAACAGGTCGAAGAAACATATATCTCCAAAAATCCTAATCAGTTAGATAATCTAATAAAAGTGAAGTTGCAACAATGTTCTGCAATACTATCTAGAATGAAATCCTCAAATTTTAAATCGGACGAAATCCTTAATAAAAAAGAAAAAGCAATGTCTGATATTTTTAACATGCTAGTTTATTCACTTGGAAATCCAAATTTAGAATATGAATCACTTAGTATCTCTGAACTTAAACTAAATGATGAATATCTAAATGTTGTTAATCTTCCTTGTGTAAATTTACCTTTTAACAACAGCTATTTTTCATCAACAACAAAAATATGTCTTGAACAAACAGCATCAACATTTATTAATTTATCATTTGAGTCGATTAAAGAAATAATGATACTGCAAATTTCAAGTGGAAACACTGTAATTATTGGTAATGACGAAATTATTTCAGGTGTAAGTAATTACTACTTTGAAGAAATGTATGATTTAAATGAAACAATGGCTACTTGTCTTGATATTGACAAAGGTAAACGCATTAATTTTGGCATATCTAAAATTAATACAATTAGTAATATAATAGGGTATGGTGAGAGTCCATCAAACTCTATATGGAAATTAATAAATAATGGAAATGAAGTAATTGTAGATGATAACTGGCTTAAAGAGAATACTTATAAATTTATTTTAAACAAAGATTTAATCAATAAAGTTTGTAGTAATATTAAATATGACAACCCAACAGAAATTGCAAGTGATAACCCAATAGGAGTCTTGCTACAATGAAAATATTAATTATTATACTTTTTTCAGTTTTTATTTCACTTTCTCAACAAGAAAAGGTTGGTACAAATGCTGATATTAAAAAGTTAGATGAGATCACAATCGAAACTAAAGATGTATTAAATGTAAAGGGTGGTGAAAAACGTAGACCAACTATTTTACCAACTTTATCAAAAAGTGACCTTGATTCTTTAAACTCATTAGAAAAACAACAATCACTTCTATTACCAACCTCAGGTTTACCAAATCAAATTATCCCAAATGCAAGTGATAGAGCTTTTGTAAAAGGTCAACTTGGTCGATTTGCTACTGTAGATGCCGAAGCTGGGTATTCTTTTGCATACAGAAACTTTGATATTTATACAATTGCAGATTTAGAAATGAGCGATGGTCATTTGGAGAATGCTGGGTACTTTAATGGTGGTTTAAGATTAATTTCAGATTATGTAGCACCTGAAAAGTTTTGGATATTTGGTGGAAGTAAAACTCGTACAAGGTTAGATTATAATCGTGCAAGTTTTAATAACTACTCTGTTGATAACCCAGAAGATAGAGCAATAGACTCAGTTGCATTAATGATGGATGTTGATGGCACCTATAATGGTTTCCAATTCTATACTGGTGTTGGCTTTGATGTATTTGATTTGTCAACTGATTCTTCCAATTTTGCTGACACTGGTCTTAAAGGATATATTAATGTTGTAAACCCTTATAAAAACTGGAGATTTTCTGGTGGTGCAAACACAGAGATAAGAACTGGAAACAGCCAATCTAATAATTATTTTGAAGGTAGTGGGAAGCTAGCATACCTAAGTAAAAATATTGATTTTATTGCTGAAGGTGGTTTGCAACTTGCACAAAATGATAATGAAACACTTTTTCAACCTCAATTTAATCTTGGTTTAGTTGTTAAATCAAATAACGATTTTACTATTTCTGCAAATACAGGTTCAAAATTAATAAGAAATACTTTTGCTAATTTATCAAGGTACAATCCCTATATATCTTGGAATACTTTTTTAAATCACACTACTGAAAACTTATTTGTTGATTTGAATTTAAGTTATCATCCATATTCGAGATTTCAATTTAGGATAGGCTCTAAAATTGCTTTACTAGATAACACAATGAATTGGATAAATTCGGATTCCTCTCAATTTTCGATTTATTACGATAAAGCTACCCAAATTAAATTATTTGTTGAATCCTACTACGATTTAAATGATAAAAACTCGATCTCCTTAATGATTGAAAATAATAATGTTATCACTGATTCGCTTGATAATCAACAAACTTATTTACCAACATTAAAAGCTAGTATTGATTACAATTCCCAATTATTTGATAATTTCGCAATGAATCTTAGTTTAGACTATGTTGGTACAAGATTTGCAGACATCGATAACAAAGTAGAATTAGATCCATTTGTTAATTTAAATTTGAAGTTTGATTTTGCTATAAGCAACAACTTCAATTTATATTTAGTTGGAGAAAATCTATTAAATCAAGATATTTATCAATTTAACTACTACAGGCAAAGAGGCCTATTTTTTAGTTTCGGAATTCTTTGGAAATTTTAATTGAGTGCATTTAATCAAGATATAACAGAAGAAGAGAGTCAAGGTGGATTTGACCCTGGTGAACAGGGTGATGAAACTTTTCTTCTCGATAAAATTGATGAATACCCAGGTGTTTTGCCTGAACTCGATTTTATTGAAGCATCAGTTATACCTGCTGAACCAGGTACGCCCTCATTAATAGATGATTATGAAGAAATCCCAGAAGTTGTTGCCGAAGCTGAGCCTGAAAAGCTAGAGTCTGATGATTCTTTAGATGAAATACCTGAATATGAAGATGATGGCATACCAGATTATGTAGATGATGATGATACTACTTCTACAGAATCTAATGTTGACTCCAGTATTGATGATGCAGATTTGAAAAACCTAGTTCAATCTGAATTAGATAGGAGTAAGCAGTTCAAAGATGAACAAATTAGCTCTGGTAAAATTTCAACAAAGAAAGAATATGCTGATGATGAAATTGAACCAGTACAAGAGTATTTTCAGCCAATAGATAATGCTGCCGATAAAATTGAAATATCTGATATTGAACTTGATAAGCCTTCAACCATTAATGTAAAAAAAATTAAACCATTTGTTCCTCCTGTAATTAAACCAGAATCTGAACAAACAAAGCAAACTGAGAAAAAAAAGAAAGGTCCATTCTTTTCAGTAAAAAGAGTACTTACATTCAGTGGTATTATTGCCATTCTTTTTATAGTACTAATTGTAATTTATTTTGAAGATATAGTCCAAAAAAATAAATTTGATTTAGAATTATTAGATGAATATGCTGATTTAGATACAATTGAAATTAAGGATATTGATAAATTTATAGATTCAATTCAACCAAGAAAACCTCTAATTCTGAAACCACTCGAGACTAATAAATCAGATAATAGTAATGTAGATTCTTTTGCAACAGATTATGCAATACCTGCTGGTCTTGAAGAACTTGAAGATGAACCAGAAATTTTGACTTTAAACACTTCAAAACCAAAAAAATCTTATAAAAAACCTGTTGTTAAAACTAAATCTAAAAAGAAAACAACAAATAATTCGATTAAAGAAGCACCATTAATCAAAAAGAAAATTACAAAAGTAGATTATAAAGCATTAAGCAAGACTGGTACTTTTATTGTCCAAATTATATCTACCCCTTCTTATGATGATGCATTAGATTGGCTTAATAAATTAGAAGATAGAGGCATCAATAATGGTTCTATATCAGAAAATCTAGTTAGAGATAAGGTTTATTACAGAGTTAGATTTGGTACTTTTCAAACTTATGATGAAGCATCATCTGCACTAAATAAGTCAGGCTTTGATGGAGCATGGGTAGATAGGGTAAAGTAGTGTACAAATCCACTAAATATGAATCCGAGTCTGGAATTTCCATAGATATTCCTTGGGATGCAAATACAGCCAAAGGGTGGGGTGTTTCGTTGCTTATATTGAGTTTGATAATGGGATCGCTTACCTTATTTGAAATTGAAGAATTACAGCAAAGAAAGCTTCCTGAAACTGAGGCATTAGTATTGTTAAATTTTGGAGATGGTGACGGAACAGGATTAAGTAGTGGAAATGCTCAAGAAGAAGGTCAATCTCAAAAAGCACCCGAAGCCCAAAGTAATCTAGATGACGCTCAACAGTCTGCTAAAACAGTTAAAACTAAAACTGAGAGTAATGCTACATTAGATCAAACTAATAATATTAAGCCAGTTAAAGAGATCAAGTCTAAAAGCAACGAATTACCAAAACCAGAAGGTCAAGACAAGAAAAATATTGGTAAAAAAGGAGCCAATGATGATCTTTTTGCAAGTGGTTTAGGTGATAGAGGCTTTGGAAAAGGAGCTGGTCATGGATTTGGTGATATAGATTGGGGCGGCGGAGGTAATAGAAGAGTATTGAGCAAAGTTATTCCTCGGTATCCAGAAAATGTTAGAGCATCATCGAAAATAGTTTTACAAATTAGGGTATTGCCCGATGGAACTGTTTCAAATGTGATAAGTAAAATTAAGGGTGACCCTAGGTTAGAGATAGAAGCTATTAAAGCTTTAAGGCAATGGAAATTTAATCCAATCGATTCATCAGTAGTCATGATTGGAGAAGTACCACTTACATTTGTAAGAAGATAAATGGAAAAATTAATAAATGAATTAGCGAATTTACCAGTTTTTATTCAAGTGATTATTGGTGGAGTTATGCTTTTTCTTCTTTATAGAATATTTAAAAATGCATTAAAACTACTATTTTGGATACTAATATCATGTATATTAATCTTCTTAGTAGTTTATTTTTTTGATATTAACTTGAATAATTATATTAACAATGGAGTTTAATTAGATGTCATTTAATATTGGTGTTGTAGGAACCGGGTATGTAGGTATCGTTTCGGGAACTACATTTGCTGAAACAGGTAATAATGTTATTTGTATTGATATAGACGAGCAAAAAGTTGAAAAAATGCGAGAAGGGATTAGTCCTATATTTGAACCTGGCTTAGAAAGACTTTTAAAACAAAATATCGACGAGGGTAGATTAACTTTTTCTACAAAATTAGAGGAGGCAGTTTTAAGTTCTTCAATAATTTTCTTGTGTCTTCCTACACCTCCAGGAGAGGGAGGAGCTGCAGACCTTCAATATGTGATGAAAGTTACAGAAGATATTTCTGAGATAATCAAAAAACACAACATAAAAGAGCGTAGAATATTAGTTAATAAATCAACAGTACCTGTTGGAACTGCACAGAAAACTAGAGCAATTATTAATAACATTTTGGGTGATAATCACGATATTCATGTTTGTAGTAATCCTGAGTTTTTAAGGGAAGGCTTTGCTGTCGAAGATGCACTTAAACCAGAAAGGGTAGTAGTTGGTACTGATAATAGTGAAGTTGCTGAAACACTCAAAAGTTTATACAAACCATTCTTAAGGCAAGGTAATCCCATCTTTGTGATGGATGTTAAATCATCAGAATTAACTAAATATGCTGCAAATTCATTCTTAGCAGCTAAGATTTCATTTATGAATGATTTATCTTATTTCTGTGAAAAAGTTGGTGCAGATATTGATCTTGTTCGCCTAGGTATAGGTTCAGATTCAAGAATTGGAAAAAGATTTCTCTTTGCAGGTCTTGGCTACGGTGGGTCATGTTTCCCAAAAGATGTTCAGGCATTAAATTATGCATCGAAAGATATTGATGCTGATTTAAAAATTGTGCAGGCTACTGAAGATGTAAACAAAAGACAAGGCGAAAGATTCTTTAATAAAATTTTAAACCGTTTTAAAGGCAATATTAAAGGAAAGAAATTTGCAATTTGGGGACTTGCTTTCAAGCCAAACACAGATGATGTTCGGGAGGCTCCAGCATTTAATATAATTCAAAATATGCTCGATCATGGTGCCGAAGTTGCTGCTTATGACCAAGAAGCAATAGAAAATACTAAATTGACTTTTGGTAATAAAATAGAATATACCGAGGATATGTACACCTCACTTGATAATTCTGACGCGCTGGTAATTTGCACAGAATGGAATGTTTTTAGAAATCCTGATTTTGATAAAATGAAAAGCAAGTTGAAGAATAATATTATTTTTGATGGAAGGAATGTTTTTGATTTAGTAGATATAAAAGATACTAATATTGAATATCATTCTCTTGGTAGAAAATCACTAAACGTCTCTATTTAGCCAGACAAGTAAAATTTAGTAATTTTTGGTTAATATTATAAGGTTATATCTATTTAAGGTATAACCTTTTTTAGTTAATAGACCTTTTGACCGATAGTATATAAGTGGCACAATTTTTTAATGAGTTTTAACGTAGTAGAATAAAACTTTTACTAATAATCAAATAAATATTATGGCAGACAACTTAGATTTACAAGAACCAGAAAAACCAAAAAAGAAAAAAAATTCGGGTAGCATATCAATGCCTGTTTTTGTTGGCTCTTTATTAGGTATGGGACTACTAGTAGCAGTAGTAGTTATATTTATACTTCAATATGTTATAAAAGAACCAGATGCTGAAAGCTCAGGTAAAGATGGTACTGAACAGGTTGAAGAATCTGTAGAAAATGAATTATCCGAATTAGATATGGATGAACAAGCGTTTCTTGAAGATGAAAAATCGAGAAGAATAATGGAATTAGAAGAAATATTGACCAATCCATTAGGATCAACAAAATTTGTTCAAATCTCGCTATCATTAACATATAGACCCCATCAAGATATAAATGCAGAAGAAAATTTAAAAGAAGAATCACAGTTTTATAAAAAAATTAAAACTAAAACAATTAACACTGTTAGTGGTACTTTGAGAAAGATGGATGAAACTGCGATTAAGAATATTTCTTATGAAGAATTGCAGGAAATCTTTATTGAAGAGCTCAAAGATTACTACGCAAAAAATAAACTATTTCTACGAGAGATTTATATAACCAAACTGTTATTAGTTAATTAATAAAGTAATTTTATGTCAGATGTACTATCACAAAATGAGATAGACAATTTACTCTCCGATATGTCCAGTGGGGCATTAGATGTCGATGAAATACTTAGCAGTAAGTCGATTAAAGGTGAGATAACAAATTACGATTTTAGAAGACCAAATCGTATCTCAAAAAACCAAGTTAGGACTTTACAAAACATACACGAAAGTTTTGCGGAGGTTTTTGGATATTATTTAGTTTCAAAATTACAAACAGTTGTATCTATTAGTATTACATCAGTAGATCAGTTATTCTATTCTGAGTTTATTTTATCTGTATCAAACCCTAGTTGTTTATATGTATTTGATATAGAGGGTACAGATGGAAGTGGTATATTAGAAATTAGTCCTCAATTAGCCCTTACAATAATGGAGAGGTTACTTGGTGGAAATAATGAAGCACAAGAAAAAACTAGATCAATTACACCTATAGAACAGGCAGTTATTCGTGGAATTATTGAACACGCTTTTTCTGATTTAAGAAATGCGTGGAAAACAGTAGCCGATCTTAATTTTAAGTTTTCCAGATTAGAAATGGAAGCAGATTTTGTTCAAGTTGCTCCTGCATCAGAAATTGTTGTGGTAATATCATTTGATGTTAATATCGGAACTCAAACATTTTTAATGAATATTTGTTTCCCAACATTTGCACTAGAGGAAATTCTTGCTCAATTAAATAGGCAACAAGTAACATCATCCGCAGTGAAGCAAAGTGATAAAAAGATGAAAGAAAACATGAAAATGATTTCTCATCACATGGAAAATACTTTCATGCCTGTTTTTGCTGAACTTGGAAAAACGAAAGTAACAGTTAAAGAATTACTTGAGTTCAAAAAAGGGGATGTAATAAAATTAGAAAAAAGAATTAATGAAGAAATTGAAGTAATTATTGGAGCCAGAAGAAAGCTCGCTGCAAGACCAGGAACTGTAGAAGGTAAAAAGGCAGTAAGAATTATTAGACCATTAACTGATGAAGACCTTGTTGATATGGATTTACAACACAAGGAGGAGAATTAAAGGATGACAATGACACAAGAAGAAATAGATGCACTGATTCAATCAGGAGATTTAGAATCAGAAGCTGAAAAACAAACCGCAGCAGGAAATATCGGTAAATCCGAACAGGAAGTTTCGGATGCTGATTTTTCTGATATTGATAAAGAGTCGGATACAATTTATTCGCCATTAGATCCAAAATTAGAATTACTTTACGACCTACAATTGCCTGTTTCAATCGAACTTGGTAGAACTAATATGTTAATTAGAAATATCTTAAGGTTAGGCAGGGGATCAGTAATAGAATTTGATAAACTAGTTTCTGAACCAGTTGATGTGTTAATAAATGGTAAAAAGGTAGCCGAAGGCGAAGTAGTTGTTATAGACAAGCACTTTGGTATCCGAATCACAACATTAGTTGATCCTACCGAGAGATTAAGAGGGATTAAATAATGTTTGATAGCCCAATGACAAATGCTTTTTTTACTATGATTATGGGTGTAGGAGCTATTGGTGTTATATTTTTTGTTTTAAAAAAGTATTCCAAGAAAATATCACCAAAAATGGGCGGCAATAATGAAATTCAAATAATCAGCCGTAGTTCACTCACACCTAAAAGTCATTTGTATATTGTAGAAATTGAAAATCAGAAGCTTGTTCTAGGAGTTACTGAAAATAGCATCAATCTTGTAAAAGAGTTAGATATTGATAAAAAAATAGAATTAGAAGAAAAAAATCTAGATAATATAGTAATAAAAGACCCCAAAGATATTTCATTCAAATCCTTCCTAAAGAAAGCAGTATTAAACAAATAATTTAATTCATTGAATTATAAATAATTTTAGCTAATTTAATCTGCTAATATTATATTTGTATTTTACACCAATCTGAACAAACTAAAAACTAATGGGTCTATTTAATTTTTTTTCCAACGATGTTGCAATCGACTTAGGTACAGCAAATACACTTATTTGGATGAAGGGCAAGGGAATTGTTCTTGATGAACCTTCAATCGTTGCATTTGATAGTACTACCAAACATATAATTGCTATTGGTCATGAAGCAAAAGCTATGACAGGCAAAACTCATCGAGGAATAAAAATAATAAGACCGTTACGTGATGGAGCTATTGCAGATTTTGAAATTACAGAGGGAATGCTTAGGGCTTTCATCAGAAAAGTTTCTATGTCATGGCAACCCGCAAGAAGAGTAGTAGTTTGTGTACCTTCAGGAATAACCGAAGTTGAAAAAAGAGCAGTAAGAGATAGCTGTGAACACGCTGGTGCCAAAGAAGTTCATTTAATTGCCGAACCAATGGCAAGTGCAATTGGAATTGGCTTAAATGTTCACGATCCAGTGGGTAATTTAATAGTTGATATTGGTGGTGGCACTACAGAAATAGCAGTAATAGCATTATCTGGTATAGTTAGCGATGAATCAATTAGGACTGCTGGAGATGAGATGACGGAAAGCATAGTCCAATTTTTCAGATCTTCAAATAATTTAAGAATTGGTGATAGAACAGCTGAAATGTTGAAATGTCAAGTAGGTTCAGCAATGCCTTTAGAAGAAGAAATATTAATTGAAGTTAAAGGGCAAGATTTGGTTCATGGAATCCCAAAGATGATTCAAGTCAGTTCAGTAGATATAAGAAAAGCTCTAACAAAACCTATTAATGAAATCGTCCAAGCAGTATTAAGACTTTTAGAACGAACTCCACCAGAATTAGCAGCCGATATCTTTGATAGAGGAATTATGTTAACAGGTGGCGGAGCATTGTTAAAAGGATTAGATGAAAGATTAAGGTCTGAAACAAGTTTGCCTGTTCATGTTGCAGAAGACCCACTTTTAGCTGTAGTAAAAGGTACTGGAATTGTTCTAGACAACCTTTCTGAATATTCTAATGTTGTGATTAAAAGCTCTAGATTTTAATTATGTACCAGTTTATTGAGATAATTATAAAATGGAAGGATCAATTCTTACTCCTTGGATTTGTTCTAATTTCTCTAGTTCTAATATCAACCGCAAATACTACAAAAATATCTGGTTTTAAGGCTTTCCTAATAGGTAGCCTTGGATCAACTAAATATACTATATTCGGTTCTGGAAATAATGCTTCAATCGAAAATGAAAATAAGGCATTAAGAGAGATGAATTTGCAATTATCCCAAGAGCTAATAAGTAATAGACAGGCAAAATTTGAAAATGAAAGATTAAGATCTATTATAGGATTTAAAGAAACTTTTCAAAAGGATATTGCACCAGCTGAGGTTATTGGTGTATCCGAATATAATAATAGGTATTATATTACAATTAATATTGGTTCACTTGATAGTATTAAAAAAGGAATGCCAGTTAGAACTGATGCAGGTTTAGTTGGAGTAATTCATATACTTTCTGGAGATTTTGCTATTGTTGAAACCCTTATTAATAGAAATGTAAAAGTTGCAGTTAAAGATATAAGATCTGGAGTTTATGGCATGCTAGAGTGGGCTGGTGCCGAAAACTTTTCATTAAAGAATATTCCAGATTCTTATGATATTAAACCTGGAGACTTACTGGTAACATCAAACTATTCTAACAAGTATCCTGAAGGTATCCCTGTAGGTATAGTTAGGACTGTTAACAATGACCTAACATCTCTGTTTTTAGATATTAAGGTAGATATAGCAGTTGATTTTAAACTACTTTCTCAGGTCTTTATTCTTAAAGAAATTCCTGATATTGAACGAATCATATTAATAGAAAATCTTGAAAATAAGATAAAGAATTTAAATTGACTCTACTACTTCTGCATAAGCATCTGCAGTTTCAAATATTCTAATTCCTATAACTTTTATGTTTTTGTGTTCAGCAAATTTTGGTTTAAGTTCTCTCATAAATAAACCACATAAGTTCTCGCAAGTAGTATATTCATCAAAAACAAAATACTTCATTCCATTTTCTTTTAAAAAATCTATCATTTTTTTATCAGAACTATTGCATACCATCGCATGATCTAGCTTCCCCATTAAAAAGGGTTCAACAATCGTAGCAATATCATAAAAATCGAGCAACATACCTTTGTCATTTAATTCTCCTTCGAGCGTTAAAATCATTTTATATGAATGGCCATGTATATTTTGACAACCAGCGTCGTGGTAAGGTAACCTATGAGCCATTTGCCAAATAAATTCTTTACCAAGTTTAACCATTCCAGCTCTCCGATTTGTGTTCAGCTTTAATTACAGAATGGATCCCTCCACGAGTATTCCATTCGGCAACTATTTCCATCCATTTAGGGTCTGTTAGCTTTACTAAGTCATCAAGTATTTCATTAGTTGAAGCTTCAAAGAAGATACCTTTATTTCTAAAATCTAAATAATAATATTTTAATGATTTTAATTCAACACAAAGCTTATTAGGTATGTAGTTGATTGTAATTGTTGCAAAGTCGGGTAATCCAGTTTTAGGACAAACAGAGGTGAATTCTGGATTTACATGAGAAATTTTATAATCTCTATTTGGATAAGGGTTTTCAAAAGTTTCCAATTTAGTCATTTTAATTTTTTATAAATTTTACAAATGTTTCATTATTAACTTTACAAAAATACATACCTTTTGTTAAAAAACTAACATCTAATTCGTTGCTTAATAATTGTTTTTTTAATAATATGCTACCCTGAATATCAATTATTTCAATAGTTTTTATGCCTGATTTGTTAAAAAACATAATTTCTTCTACTGGATTTGGGTATATTAAATCATCTTGGTAATCTAATTTTAAGCTATTAACAATATAATCCTCTTCCGAATCAGAACATAATTTCCAGTTTGAAATTTCATGTCTTGCATAGC
Organism: Candidatus Kapaibacterium sp.; assembly: GCA_028376765.1. Taxonomy (GTDB): domain Bacteria; phylum Bacteroidota; class Ignavibacteria; order Kapaibacteriales; family UBA2268; genus JAJRPT01. Next base: position 23,522 of record JAONBD010000006.1, on the reverse strand, counting down.
TAGAACCAGTAGAACTCATCAAATAAATGTATGCAAACTTTTTATCTAGTAAATCTATATATTCAGAAAAACTAAAATTATTCAATACAATTTGTGGTTCTAATTTCTGTTCACTATTGCTAACAGTAATTTCTAATCTCATATTTTGATAAGAAACCTTACAAATATATGTTACGGATCCATCATTTAATATCAAAGGAATATCTGAAGTAATAGCAATAGGAGGGTTTTTATCGTGATAAGCGAGTAATTCTTCCTTGTTAGAAGAGATTGATAAGTGGTTCCCATTAGGATATATGTATCAATTTCAATAGCAAGTGCATTTCTAACTTCGTTGTAAGCTAATTTGCCACCAAACATATCTCTGGAGCTTTTATCAACGCTAGCTTTATTTGCTCCGAACAGAAGTACAATTCCATCGGCACCGTCTAATGAACCATCGTTAAAAGCATTATATCCACCATTAATAGTAAATTCAAATTCGGTTTCAAAATTATCGGTGAGGTCAATAGGATTAACATAATTAATGGCTCCAGCCTGTTGTTGAGTAGAATCAGTAAGCAAAAGCTTATTATCTTGAGTTTCAGTACCATCAAAGTGAGATTCAAATTCATCAATAGAAGTACTTGGATAATTAAAATATGTAGGGCAAGGTCCAGACTTATTATCACATGGATTGTCAACAATTTCAAAATTCAAATCAGTAATATTAGTCCAATAGGGTTCATTAGAAGTTGGAATGTCGGATATTTTACTAACAGAAGAAGCTATTTCTGAAAATGTAGTAATCTCGGATTTTGTAAACTCAAAGTCTGTTTCAACCATATCACATGGATAATCTTCAAAAAATGTTATTGTATCTCCATGTTTAGCTGCGAAACCACCCCAGTCGTTTTGTGGAGTAAACAAACCCTGATTAAATCTATTATCTACTAATTGCTTTTCTATTTCTAAATTATCATCAAGTGTAATTATAAAGTTTCTTTTATTTGTCTCATTTGTAACACCAGTAATAACTAATTCATCAGAAATTAAGTTAAAGCTATAAGTTGTTATTGAACTAGTAGAATTGAATCTATGTAATTTGACAAAATTGCCCTCACTATCTATTTGAGATATGACAAATTCATTTTTGTTTACAACTCTGTTTAGTAAATAAATCATACCATCTATTTCATAATTTTTGAAATAGAAACGATAATTACTTAACTCAGGAATCTTATGACTTTTTAAAATATTTAACTCATTATCTAATTTTGTTATTACCTTGTTGCCATTTAATGACGAAATTGTACTTATTCCACTATCTGCAACAAATACATGATCCATTACGCTAGTTAGTGGATCCAAATAACTAATTTTATTTACCAAATTCAAATTTGTATCTAATTCCATTACAAAATGTCTATTATGTGTTATCCAACCAGCAATAACAAATTTTTCATCATTTCGAAAATCAATATTACTAAACCTGGGTCCAAATCCTAGATCCTGACCTGAAAATCCAGTTTGATAAGTATAAAACGTTGCTAATATATTAAAATCATAATCCATTTTTGTAATTACAAAATTCCTATCAGGATTTCGAGTCTGGTTGATTAACAAAAAAGATGAATTTGATATTTTTACAAGTAATAATGTAGATTCTTCATTTCCTCCGTCAAAACTTCTAGAAATAATATCATTTCCATCTGTTTTAAACAGGACTATATTTTTACCATCACTTGAATTTTGTACTGAAATAATATTAATATCATTTTTTAGGAACCAATACCTATCTTCTGCAATTGATTCTTCTATTCCAGTTTTTATACTTTCAGATTTCGTTGTTGAAATCATTACTAAAATTAAAACAAAATATCTCATAAATCACTCCTTAATAAAATTTTATAATATAGTAATAATATACCAATTCTAAATTAGTTACATCAATTCAAATTAAATTAATTTTCTTAATGTATTAAGAACATTAATTGGGGTTATAGTTTCCATACATTTAAAATGACCTTTGGGACATTTATTTTTTCCAATGTGAGAGCAGGGACGACATGATAATGATAATTCAGTTTCAATTATTTCATTTTTTACTCCATAGGGAGTAAATCCTAAATTCTTAACTGTTGATCCAAAAATAGCACAAACAGGGATTTTTCTTGCTGAAGCTAAGTGCATTAAACCTGTATCGTTGGTAATGAAAATGTCGCATTTTGATATGTTAGATGCAGTTTCTAATAATGATGCTTTACCTGTATAATCAACAATATTTTGATTGATATTTGCTTCAATAATCTTTTTTGCAGATTCTTGGTCATTTTTATCACCAAATACTAATATTTGAATTTGAGGATATTCAATAAATAGTAATTTTACTAATTCAGCAAACTTTTTAGAGGGGTATCTTTTTGTAAAATGATTAGCTCCTGGTGCAATTCCAATTATATTGTTTTTTGTTGAATTAGAAATTATTTCTTTTTCATTTTCAAGAAATATCTCTAGACCCTGTTGGTCAGAAATTAAATTTAAATCTGAGGTAGAATTTAAATAGTTTATAGGAATTTGAGGCAAGGTGATTTTTCTATTTTTTAACCACACCATCTTTAACTTTTCTATTCTCCATTTCTCAATTTTAAATATTTTGTTAGCAATACCTTTAGACCATTGGGTTGTTCTTCGGTTATTATGTAAATCAAATATATAATCATATTTCTCAATTTTATGATTTATCAAGTAGTGATTTCTATCACTGATTATTTCATTGCTACTTTTATTTTTATCATATTCTATAACATTTGAAATGTTTGGATTGAATTTTAAGAGTTCAGAAAAATTTATATTTGTAAGAAAATCAATTCTTGCATTTGGGTATTTATCTCTTAATATTCTAACAAATTCAGTTGTTAGAATAATATCCCCGATAGAACTTAATCGTATAATTAATAAATTTTGTATTTTGCCGTTATATGTTTTATGCATTTATGCCAATATAAGGAAAATTAGAATTGAACTATATAATAGAAAGAAAAGAAAATCTAGTGATTTTTCAAATTAATGATAAGAAAATAGAAGGAACAATTTCAGCAAATTATAAAGCTGAGTTTTTAATATTTTGTCAGCCAGAATTAAATGCCTTTATCATAGATTTACATGCCGTAGAATCTATGGATAGTGCTGGTTTTGGAGCATTGCTACTAGCTTATCGCCAATTGAAAGATCATGGGATTCCAGTGATACTAACTAGAGTAAATGAATATATCAAGAGCTTAATGGATATGACCCAAATAAATAGTTTATTTGAATTTGATGATTCGATAAAAGAAGCTATTGATGGGCTTGACTTAGAAGAAAATTAATTACTTTTTTAGTCCTGATGATTCTGCTTTTTCATAAGCATTTATAATTTCAGCTACTAGCTTATGTCTAACAACATCTTCTTTACCAAATTGTATAAAACTAATTCCTTTTATATTTTTTAGGATTTGGGATATATTTATTAACCCAGACGTACCTTTGTTTGGTAAATCTACTTGAGTTACGTCTCCTGTTACAATTGCTTTAGATCCAAATCCAAGTCTAGTAAGAAACATTTTCATTTGAGATGATGTTGTGTTTTGGGCTTCATCTAAAATAATAAATGCATTATTCAGAGTTCTTCCTCTCATATACGCTAGAGGATTAATTTCAATAATATTTCTTTCCCTAAGAGATTTAAGTTTATCAGCAGAAAGCATAAATTGCAGGGCATCCATCAACGGTCGCAAATAGGGGTCAAGTTTTTCATTAAGATCACCTGGTAGAAATCCAAGTGATTCTCCAGCTTCAACAGCTGGTCTTGTTAGGATTATTCTGCCTACTTCATTTCGTTTTAAAGCATCTAATGCCATTGCAACTGCTAAAAAAGTTTTACCAGTACCCGCTGGACCAATAGAAAAAATCAAATCATTTTCTACAACCTTTTTATAATAATCTCGTTGCTTTTGGTTTTTTAATCTGATTTTATCTTTATAGCCATGGTAGATAATATCAGAATTAGAACTTTTAATGGTATTTTTAACTTCTTCTCGGGAATTACCTTGGATGGTAACTAATTCAAAAATGTGTGTTAAATCATCAGAACTAATTTCACCATTTTTCTTAAGTAGGAAACTAACTTCAGAAATTATTTTTTCAATTGTATCAATTTCAGATTTCACTCCTTTTACAATTAAGCTATTGCCACGCATAATAATTGTAGTATCAAATCTTTTTTCAAAAAGGTCAAAAAATTGATCATTTGAATCAAAAATTGAAACTAGCTCGATATTATCTAAGAAGATAGTTTTTTTAATTATTTCCATATAAAAAAGAAGCCTCCGAAAATCATAATTTCCGGAGGCTATAAAGATTAATTTATTTTAATAAAATTAGTTGTTACCATCACCAGCTTCAGCGCTACCAGTGGCACCATCTTGAGACATTTCTTTTTTCTTTCTGTAGTAAGCTCTTTCAGCTTTAAGCTCAGCTGCATCCTTTGGACCTTTGTTAGGGATTTGAAGAACTTGACCAGGGAAAATAACATCTGGGTTTCTAATTTGATCTAAGTTTGCTTGCCAAATTTTTGGCCACATGTTAGGATCTGCATAAATTTCAGTTCTTCCAGAAATGTTCCACAAACAATCGTTACTTTCAGACCATGGTCTAACTGTATAATTTGTAGTTTTCTTTTCTTTGTACAAAGCTTTGATTCTTGGACCTAATGATTTTACTTCATTAAAAAATTCTGGAAGTAAAGCAATTTTATTAGATTTAAGAGTATTCCATTCTGCTTCAAGGGCTTCTATTTCTGATCTTTGATCAGCAAGAACATCATCAGAAAGTGTCTCTTTTTGTCTAACTTTAGCTTTTAATTTTCCAAGTCTTTCTCTAAATGCGTCATAATCTGCTTGAGTAGCACCTAATAGAGCATTTAAGGCATCTTTACAATCTTTTAAACTTTGTTTAGCCATTTCAAGTTCTTTTAGCAAACTTGCTTTTTCTGAAGTAGCTGCTTCCAATTTTTCAGTTAATTCGTCAACTTTAGATTGCCAAGCTGAGATTCTTAGTGTTGCTTCTTCTTCAGTTAATTCAACATCTGGTTTGCTAGATGGTGGCATTCCTTGCGAAAATGCAAACTGTAAACTAAAAGCAAGAGTTAATATAATTATTATTTTTTTCATTTTATACCAAATTATAAATTAAACAAATTATTTATCGCCCCATACATTAGGCCATTGCTTTAGCTTTTCTTCTACAAAAGATTTTTTACTATCACAATCTTTCGCTTGTGCTTGAATATCTTTAAGCTCTGCTTTGATTTTATCAATTTCAGAGTTTGTATTTGCTAACTTTTCTTTCAAACTAGCTTCTTGTTTTCTTAACTCTTGCAATGTAGCAAGTTGTTCTTGGGTGATGTACGAAGTACATGAGCTTAATAAAAGCCCTCCCAAAACTGCTGTGCCTGCTAAAAGATTTCTAATGCTTCTTTGCATTATAATTCTCCAATTATGAATTATTAAATTATTTAAATTTCTATTTGTTGCAATTTCTCACAATACAAATATCTGCAATTTATTTTAAATAGCAAATGAATATTAACAACTAAGTAAGCTAAGTATCAAATGATAGAATTGAATTTTCGTTCATTTTGATTAATTTGAATTTTTACAAACTACTTAAATTGAATATGAAAGAATTTCCAAAAAAATTAGACCCTTCAAGTTTTGAATCAAAATGGTATGAAACTTGGAAAAAAAATAAAATTTACTTAAAACAAAATAAGAACAAAAAGCCTTATTCAATATTAATGCCACCACCAAATGTGACTGGTATATTGCATTTTGGACACGTTTTGAACCATACTTTGCAAGATATCTATATAAGAAGACATAGAATGCTTGGTTACGATGCACAGTGGTTCCCTGGTATGGATCATGCTGGAATCGCTACCCAAGCTAGAGTAGAAAAAATGTTGAAGGAAGAACACAACCAAACTAGATATGATTTGGGTCGTGAAAAATTTATCGAAAAGGTTCTAGAATGGAAAGAAAAATATGGCGGCATTATTTTCTCTCAGCTAGAAAAACTTGGTGTATCAGCAAATTGGGACAAGCTATTATTTACGATGGATCAGAAAGCTTCTGAAGCTGTTAGAGATGTATTCATAAAGCTATTTGATGAAGGTCTAATATATAGAGGTAAAAGAATTATAAATTGGTCTCCTGTATCAATGACAGCACTTTCTGACGAAGAGGTTGATTGGAAAGAAGTAAATGAAAAAATATACACCTTAAGATATAAATTTGAGAATAGTGAAAAATACTTGCAGGTAGCAACTGTAAGGCCTGAAACTATATTTGGTGATGTTGCAATTGCTGTAAATCCCAAAGATGGTAGATTTGCAGAATATATTGGAAAAAAAGTGATAGTGCCATTTGTTGGTAGGGCTATACCAATAATAACCGATGATTATGCAGATCCTGATTTTGGTACTGGTTGTGTAAAAATAACTCCAGCCCACGATCCTAACGATTTTGAAGTTGGTGAACGACATAATTTGGAGAAAATTAATACTATTAATCCAGATGGAACAATGAATGATTTAGCTGGAATATTAAATGGAATAGAAAGATTTAAAGCAAGAAAAGTAATTATGCAAGAGCTTGAAAAAGCTGAGCTTGTTGAGAAGGTTGAAGACTACACCCATAATGTTGGATTTTCTCAGCGAGGTGGTGAACCTATTGAGCCATATCTTTCAGATCAATGGTTTGTAAAAATGAAACCGATGGCTAAAATTGCATTAGATGCTGTTAAAGATGATTCAATAAAATTTCATCCTCCACATTGGATGAAAACTTATACTCACTGGATGGATAACATTAGAGATTGGTGTATATCCAGACAGCTTTGGTGGGGACATAGGATTCCTATATATTATACAGAAGATGGGAGACAAGCTGCTGCAAAAAATGAAGAAGAAGCTAGGGCAAAACTAGATTTAGATATTAATACCAAACTTAAACAAGATCCAGATGTTTTGGATACTTGGTTCTCATCATGGCTTTGGCCAATGACTACAATGAATTGGGATTCAACTAATCAAGAAAATTCAGATGATGATTTTGCTAGATACCTTCCGACTAATTTACTAGTAACCGGACCAGATATAATATTTTTCTGGGTTGCTAGAATGATAATGGCTACCAAAAAATTTAGTAATACAATTCCTTTTTCTGATGTGTATTTTACCTCGATGATTAGAGATGGGAAGGGATTTAAACTATCAAAATCTCTTGGTAATTCTCCGGATCCGCTAAAAATTATTGATAAATATGGAGCAGATGCAACAAGATTCACGATGATATATTTAGCTCCACTAGGGCAGGATGTCAGAATGGACGTTGATGTAGAAGCACAAGATATACCATCAATTGATATAGGTAAAAATTTCGCAAACAAAATTTTCAATGCTTGTAGATTCCTTTCTATGAAATTTAATGAAGCTGGAGATACTAGAGCTGAATTAAGTCAGTCGAGTAAGTCATTAGCAGATAGGTGGATAGAGAGTAGACTTAACAACACAATCAAAGAGGCTTCTAAAGCAATTGATTCATTCAATGTGACTGTTTATTCTAAGCTTTTGTATGACTTTATCTGGAGAGATTACTGTAGCTGGTATGTAGAAATAGTAAAAACTCAATTTTCAAATAATGAAAATGAACAATACAGACAAGCATTAACAACATTCTCGATTGATATTTTTGATAAAGTTTTAAAAATGCTACACCCTGTAATGCCTTTTATTACTGAAGAATTATGGCATTTAATTAACGATGTAGATGACAATGAATCCATATCATTGCAAGAAACTCCAAAAGAAAATTCTGAAAAAATTTCTACAAATATTGAAAATGAATTTAATATTGTAACTGAGTTAATAGAGAAAATTAGACAGATGAGAGCAAGCTCTAACTTGAAACCAAGTGAAAAAGTAGAAGCATTTATATCTTCTATAAAGGACAAGGTGGTAGAATCTGTTATTTCAAATTCAGAAGTAAATCAACTTGTAGTAAGTATTTGTAATTTATCAAGCTTTAGGATGTCAGGAAATATTGAATTAAAACATTCTGCCAATGATGTATTTAGAGCTTGTAAATTAACTTTAGAATTGCCAGAAAAGTCAGAAGAAGATATAGCTGCTGAAATGGAAAGACTACAAAAAGAAGCTCAGCGTCTTGAAAAACAAATTGCAGGTATTCAGAAAAAACTTTCTAACGAAAGGTTTGTAAATAACGCTCCTAAAGAAGTAGTAGAGATGGAGCAAAAGAAACTAGATGATATGAATGCTAACCTGTTGAAAATTAAAGAGAATTTGTAATATAGCTAATATTGAAAGAGCTTACAAAAAAAGCACAATATTTTTGATAATATTGTGCTTTTTTTAATTTTAAAATTAATGTTATCTAATAATTAAAGCTAAACCTTGATATCAAGATAACCAGCTTCAATTTGCTTCTTTGCAGCTTCTTGTAAGCTTTTTTCATCGGCTGCATTTAAAATTGCTAAAACTTCTTTCTGAAGACTAGATGATCCTTTGATTGGCTCATCTATCGCTTCTTGTTCAACTACTTTCTGGGGAGTTATAGCTTCTTGTGCTAATGTTTCCTCTCTTCTGTAGCCTGTTTGCTCATATTTTAAAGGTGTAATTTCCATTTTTTAACTCCTAAACCTAAAAGTGGAATATACTTGTATAACGTAAAACTACTAAATATATTTAAAACCACAAAATTATTAATGATTTATTAACATAAATATTTTAAAAGTAAACTAGAAAAATCATTTTTCTTAATTTAGATTATGAAAATAGCTTATCTATCAACGTTTTATCCCTACAGGGGTGGAATTGCCCAATTTAATGCAGCTTTATTTAGAGCATTTGAAAGACTAGGAAATGAAGTTAGGGCATTCAACTTTACTAGGCAATATCCAGATTTTATATTCCCTGGCAGTACCCAATTTGTAACAGAAAAAGATTATGCAGATAAAATACCTAACTTAAGAGTTTTAGATACAGTTAACCCTGTTTCATATATCAAAACAGCAAAGAAAATCAAAGAGTTTAGCCCAGAATTAGTTGTATCAAAATTTTGGCTACCATTTTTTGGTCCATCATTGGGTAAGGTATTAAAATCAACAAAAAGATATGCTTCAAATGTTTCGATTATAGATAATGCTATTCCTCATGAAAAAAGACCACTGGATAGGGTTTTATCAAAGTACTATTTTAATCAAAACCACAAGTTCATAACAATGAGCAAAAGCGTTAATAATGATCTATTAACATTAATACCAAAAGCTGAATCTTATATTCATCCCCATCCATTGTATAATCATTTTCCAAAAAAAATTGATAAAATATCTGCAAGGAAAAAACTGGGATTAACTAATCAAGATAAGGTATTGCTTTTCTTTGGGTTTATAAGAGATTATAAAGGCTTAGATGTCTTACTAGAATCATTAGTATCAATGCCAGATTACAAATTGATAATTGCTGGTGAAATCTATGGTGACTTTAAAAAGTATGATGATATAATCCAAAAGCATAATTTAGAAAAACAGATAGTAAAAATGGTAAGGTATATTGATGATGATGAGGTGCCATTACTATTTTCAGCAGCAGATGTTGCTATGCTAACTTATAAATCTGCTACTCAATCAGGTATTTTAGGAATTGCATACCATTATAATTTACCTGTTATTGCAACAAATACAGGAGGCATGAAAGAAATGATTGAACCTTACAATACTGGGATAGTAATAGAAAGTGCCAATCAAAAATTAATTCAAGAAGCTTGCTTTAAATTTTTCAAAAGTGATGATAACTATTTTGCTAAAATTCAAGACTTTAAAGAGATAGCTAGTTGGGATAATTTAGCAAAATTTATTATCAAAAAAATAAAATAGCCGCATTCCATGTAGGGGAATCCTTCCAGCCACTCTGCGGTCTATTTTGTATGTTATTTCCACTGCTAGTAAATCCGATAATGATAGCCCAATCCTTGGGTAGTATTAGCAGGGTAATTTATTGATTTAATTAATGATAGATGATTTAATTTCACTAAATATTCTATCTATTTCGTTAGATCCAATTGTATCAATAAATTTATCTAGATCTAGATTATCATCAATATTTATATTTATCGAATCAGCTTCTGATAAGTCATTATTATTTGTTTTATAAAATTCTGATATTTCCATATATAAATTAGATTCAATTTCTAAGCGATTTAAATGATTGTCCATTTTAGACTTACTCCATTAGTATTATAAGTATGTATTAAATATTTCTTTTTCGTTGTTAAAAGTATTTACTGAGTATGTTTTATTGAAATTAGATATAAATCTATATTTATCAGGTTGCTCTTCCTGATACTTCTCAAGTTGCTTTTCTCTTTGTTTATTTTCAATTAAAAGCTGCTTTAACCTGCTTCTTACCTTAATGTTATCATTCTTTGCTCTTAATTTTTTTAATCTTGATATTGATTTATCATATTCAGATCTATGCATTTTTAATGAATTAGAATATTCAACTGATTTCTTATCTGAAAATTTGACTGAAGCTTTTGCTACCTTGCTATCATTAATCTTATTTCTAAGTCTTTTTATCAATTTTTCCAGTTTTAGTTCTGATAAATGGTCAATATTTAGATTTTGAACTTCCATGTTGTAATTTTATGCTTATGACATTAAGTATTTGTTATTAATAACTCTGAATTTTTTTAGTTCAATAACAAGCTGAAGTGCAATTTCACTTTCGTTTGCTATTTTTGATTCAAATTTAGATTTTAAATTATCGTTCATTTTATTGTTATTAAGTCCACTTTGCAGCTTCATAATAGTTTTTTTGATTTTATCAATTCTGCTAACTAGAACAGCTTCTCTAGCCTTAAATAGCTGAGGCTTGTAATTATTTTTATCGAATTTATTTGTGATAGTATACATTTTGAAATCCTCCATGATTACATTTTTGTTTCTTAAATACATTATCGTACCATCAGGTAGGATATTTATAGGTATTACTACCTAAATATCTTGAAAAACATTATTTTAAGAAGAATTACTTAGATAGATTTTTCACATTCAGAAAATATTATAAGGGTTTATACTTACTTAAACTCATTAATTCTGTAAGGTGAGAAATTGACAAAGAAATTATTAGTATTTATATTTCTATTTGCGTTATTAAATTGCAATGCAAAAGATAAAAAAGGAAGTAGTAATTTGAATAAGCTAAAAGATGAAATTAGCCCCTATCTGTTACAACATGCAGATAACCCTGTGGAATGGTATCCTTGGGGAGAAGAAGCTTTCGAAAAAGCAAGAACTGAGAACAAGCCCATTTTTCTATCTATTGGATACTCATCTTGTCATTGGTGTCATGTTATGGAACATGAATCCTTTGAAGATCAAGATGTTGCAGATATTTTGAATGAAAGTTTTGTATCTGTAAAAGTAGATAGAGAGGAAAGACCAGATATTGATAATATCTATATGATAGCTTGCCAAATGATGAGCCAAAACTGTGGTTGGCCTCTTAACTTATTTATAAACCATGATTTAAAACCATTTTTTGCTGGGACTTATTACCCTAAGGAAGGACGGTACGGTAGAATGGGATTTGTAGATTTGCTTAATAGAGTAAAAGATCAATGGGCTAATAATAGAGAAAAAATTGATGAAAGTGCCGACGCAATAGGAGCCGCAATTAACTCTGATCAAGCAAATAGTAATGGCAATTTTAATGAAGCTTTAATCGATGAAGCGTATAAAGCCTTTTCTCAGAATTATGATACCGAAAATGGTGGATTTGGTTTAAGGCCTAAATTTCCTAGCCCTCATAATCTTAGATTTTTAATGAGATATTATAATTCTACTGGAAATGAAGAAGCACTTGGAATGGTTACCCACACACTTTTGGAAATGAGAAAGGGAGGAATCTATGATCAAATTGGATTTGGATTTCACAGGTACTCAACCGATAATATTTGGCTATTACCACATTTTGAAAAAATGCTCTATGACCAAGCAACTCTATTAAAAGCATATACAGAAGCATATAAAATTACTGGAAATGAAATCTTTAAAAGAACAGCTTATGAAATCATAGAATATGTTAAGCGAGATATGACAGGGGAAAATGGAGAATTTTATTCAGCTGAAGATGCAGATTCTGAGGGTATTGAAGGTAAATTTTATGTCTGGGAATCTGAAGAAATTAAAAATATACTCGGAACTGATGCAGAAAAATTTATTGAAATTTATAACATTTACGAAAAAGGTAATTATAGAGAAGAGGCGGCAGGTCATGGTGCAGGCGGAAATATCCCCCATACGGATTTTACAAGACCAGAAATAGCCAAAATTTTAGGTGTAAAGGAATCTGAAATTGAAAATGAAATTGAAAAAATGAGAGTTCAGCTCTATAATGAAAGAGAGAAAAGGGTACATCCATTTAAAGATAAAAAAGCATTAACAGATTGGAATGCTCATTTTACAACATCTCTTGCATACGCTGCACGCTCATTTGACGATGAATCGATCCTTGAGTTAGCTTTAAAAAATATTGATTTTATTGAATCAAGTATGCATGTAGATGGTAAACTATATCATTCATATTTAAATGAAAAAGCAGCGAATAAATCCAACCTAGATGATTACGCTTATTTAGTCAATGCTTATTTAGAGATGTATAACGCAACATTAGACGTTAGCTTTTTGAATAAATCAATTATTTTTACTAATCAAGCAATTGATAAATATTGGGATACAACTAATGGTGGTTTCTATTTTAGTGATGCCGACAGCACAGATTTGATTGCGAGAACAAAAGATTATTACGATAATGCAATTCCATCAGGTAATAGCATAATGTTAAATAATCTAATAAAAATTGGAAAGATAACTGGAGAATCTAAATATTTAGATTATTCTGAAAAAATGCTTAATTCTATTTCTGAATTAGTTCAAAAAGCACCAACTGCTTTTGCCGAACTTTTTTCAGGAGCATTATTAGCATTTAAAGAGAGCTTTGAAGTAGTAATTATTGGTAATGATAATTTATCTAAAAAAATGATAAATGAGCTAAATAAACACTATTTGCCCAACATGGTCTTGGTTTATAAGGAAAATGATGAATCTAATTCTAAAATTTCCGAAATTGCGGAATATTCAGAATTGATGTACATGATAAATGGAAAATCAACTGTTTATGTTTGTAAGAATTTCACTTGTGAAAATCCTACAAATGATATTGAAAAAATGTTAAACTATCTAAATATAAAAAAATGAAAAATTTTTCTCCAGCAACAATAGTTATTAATTCAGCAGAATTTTATGCTTACCACGGTGTTAAGCAACAAGAAAAACAATTAGGTGGTATTTACCAAGTTGATTTGGAATTAACCTACGACGCCAAAGAAGCTGCTATCGAAGATAATGTGAATTTAGCTATCAATTATGAAGAAGCTATTTTTGTAGTATCAGAGATTATAACTGGCGAATCATGTGATCTTATCGAAACATTGGCTTACGAAATATTAAATTCTCTCTTTGATAAATTTGATGCACTGGATTCTGCAACAATTAGGGTTAGAAAAAAGAACGTTCCTATGAGAAGAATTGTTGAATCGGTTGAGGTTGAACAAACTCTTACTAGAGGTCAAATTTCTAGTGAATAAAGTTCTATTGTCACTAGGATCCAATATTGGTAATAAAATTGTAAACTTAGAAAAAGCAAAATCACTTATAGAAGCAGTTAAGGGAATAAATCTTTTAGCTGCATCTAGTTATTATAAATCTGAGCCCTACGGATTTAAAGATCAGGATTGGTTTATAAACAACTGCCTACTAATAGAAACAAAAATAGTAGCTACTGATTTATTGAAAATTCTAAAAAATATAGAAATAGAGATAGGGCGAAAACCAAGACAAAAATGGCATGAAAGAGAAATTGATATTGATATAATCCTATATGCAGCCCAAATTATCAATTCAAAATTAGTTCAAATTCCTCATCCAGAAATGCATAAACGTAATTTTGTTTTGTTTCCTGCAGTTGAAATTGCATCAAGTATGATGCATCCTACATTAAATTTATCAGTAAAGGAATTGAAAGATATTTCTAAAGATAAATCAAAAGTTTTATTAAATTAGATTAAACTCAAAATTAAAAAGGTAATAAAATGTTAAAATCATATTTTGTAGTAATTACATTAATAGTAATTGGGTTTTTGTTTTCTTTAAAAAATGTAGATTCTAAAAATTATTCACTAGAAGGTGAAGTTCAATCCAAGGATAAAGAATATTATGAACTACAGAAATTGGGATTGCTTGGCGATGATATTATTGCATCTAACCTAATTGCAAATGCCAAAAGATTTTCTTTAAATAAAATTTCTAAATTATCAAAATTAAAAAAAGATAATCCCAACAGAAAATTATCTGCTTATGATTGGAACAGGAGAGGACCCTACCATACTGGTGGAAGGACTCGAGCAGCTAAATTTGATATAAGAGACGAAAAAAGAATATTAGCAGCAATGTCCTCTGGGGGTGTTTGGCTTAGTGAAGATGCAGGAGATTCGTGGAGAAAAGTGAGCCCTGCAGATCAAAATCATTCAATAACAGATATCATTCAGGATCCAAGACCGGGCAATCAAGATACATGGTACTACTCAACGGGGGAAAGGATTGCTTCCAGATTTAGAGTTGGTTACGGCATATTTAAATCTACTGATAATGGAGAAACATGGTTTCATTTAGAATCTACTGTTGGTGATTCGAGACCTTTTATACATGATGACCAATTTGATTTAGTGTACAGAATGGTTATTGACCATACTCAACCTATTGGCACAGATATTATTTACGCAGCAACTACTTTTGGATCTATAATGAAGACTGAAGATGGTGGCGATACTTGGAATAGAGATTTTGGTCCTAATTTTTTTAACAATGCACAACAATATAAGGATATTGTTATTACTGAATCGGGTGTATTGTATGCATCTATTAGTGGAGCTTTGCAGAATAGCGGAACAGGAATTTTTAGAAAAGCTCCAAATGAAGATTGGGTAAATATTACACCTTCTAATTATAATAGTGTATTTAACAGAATTGTATTTGGTGTTAATCCTCAGAATGAAAATAGTATTTACATTTTTGCAACTACAAATGGTAGCGGTATTAGGACTACAAATTCTAGAGGAGATTCTTTATGGCACTCTTTGTGGAGATACCAATATAAATTGGGTAATGGAGCAAGCGATGGAGGTAATTGGGAAGATTTGAGTAACAATTTACCAAATCCTGAAAAAATTAGGCATCAAGTGAACTCGCAAGGTGGTTACGATATGCATATTGCAGTAGATCCTTTTGATACTAATTATGTTTACATTGGTGCAGTAAACCTGTATAGATCATCTTCTGCTTGGAATGATAAGGAATTTGATGTTATAGGAGGGACTTGCCCAGGTGAAGATGAAACCTGCGATTATCACTACAGATACCCAAACCATCATGCAGATTTGCATAATATATTTTTCTCGAAAAATTCAAGTGTAATGTACACTTGCTCTGATGGAGGTTTACATAAAACAAACGATAATAAATCAGAAAATGTTGAGTGGATATCATTAAATAATGGTTTATTTTCAACTCAATTTTATAATATTGGCATAGACCATACTGATATAAATAATTTTAATATTGTTGGTGGAACTCAAGATAATGGATCTTTTTATTCAAACCAAAGGATAGTAGACCACCAATGGAATGAAGTTCTAAGAGCAGATGGTTTTAATTGTGAAATTGCAAATAACTCAGAATTTATAATTACTTCTCAGAATACATCAAGACAGCCTAAGATAAAAATATGGAAATCGGAATTAGATGAAAATGGGGATGTTGAAAAAACTAGAAGAATAGACCCAATAGGTGGAGAGGAGTTTCAGTGGAATACTTCTTTAGCTTTAGATCCTAACAATAGTAATATTATGTATGTTGCTGGTGGGAGAATACTTTGGAGGCAAAATGATTTATCGAAAATTGAATTAGATGGATCAAAGGATTCAATAAGTATTGGTTGGGATTCTTTGCCCCAAACTTCTATACCAAATTACAATTTTGACTCTCCTAGATCTGGAAATGAGATAACAGCAGTTTCAGTTTCAACAAACCCTCCTAATATTGTATATTATGGAACTTCAAATAGTAATGTTTATAGAATTGAAAATGCTAATTCTAATGACCCTGTTGTTATTGATTTAAGAACCAACAGTTTCCCAACTAATGGAAATGTAAATTCAATTGCTATCAATCCTGATAATGCAGATGAGATTATTCTTGCATTTTCAGATTATGGTGTAAAATCATTGTGGCATTCTCTTGATGGGGGAGATAACTGGCAAAATATTGAAGGAAGTCTAGGAGTTGATTCAAGAAATCCTGGTGATGGACCAGGTGTATTATGGGTTGAAATTCTTCCTTTAGATGATGGTATAATTTACCTTGCTGGAACAACAGATGGGCTATTTATTACCTCGATTATTAACGGTGAATATACACCATGGCAGTTAGAGGCAATAGAAAGTATTGGAACAGCATATATTGCTTCAATTGATACAAGAAAAGAAGATAAATATGTTGCAATTGGGACTTACTCAACTGGAATTTTCGATGGATTTATAAATGAAACTCCACCAAAACCAGTTAGTGTAAATTTCGAAAAGGAAAACTATTCAGATATAGCAAAATCTGAAATTCTTACTTGGGAAAGCAATATTGATGCAGTTTATTACAGAATCCAAATAGTAGATGAAAATGATGAATTAATTTCTGAATATTTTACAAATGAGGACAAAATTGAAATCGACGGTTTAGAACAAGGATTCAAAAAATATACTGCAAGATTGCAATCTTTAAATGCTGGTGGATATAGTAGTGAAGTTTCTGAAGCGAGTCTTGAAACTTTTTTATCCATTACTGAGCTAATATTTCCAGAAAATAATTCGGAAGGAACTGAATTAAATACTTCATTTGTTTGGAAGGAAATCGAAGGAGCTGATTCGTATAGAGTACAATTGAATTACTTTAATAGTTTTGATTCGCCGATTATTGATACAACAGTAAGTAGCAACAGCACTTTAATCAGTCAATTAGTATCAAATAGAAATTATTTTTGGAGAGTTGCTCCCATTAAAAATAATAAGCTTGGTAATTTCTCCGATTCATTTAAAACTAGAACAGCACTATTAAATAATTTGGAATTAATTGATGAACAATTAATTATTTATCCGAATCTTGTAAGTGATATTCTGCAAATTCAAACAGAGAAACCTATTGAAAAAATTAAGATAATATCTAGCAACGGCGAATTAAAATTAAATACAAATTTCAAAAAGAAAATTGATTTATCTGCCTTAGGTAAAGGAGTGTATTATATCAGACTTTATACCAAAAAGCGAATTTACACTCAGAAAATAATTAAAATTTAGATAATTGGCGAGGGGGGAGTTTAAATCCCCTTTCCCCAACTTCCATCAAAAAAATTGTTTTCTAGTTCTATTCTAGATCTTTCTTTTAATTCTGCTTCGTGATAAGCTTCATCAACTGCGGATAACTCAGCTTGGTAGCCAAATGCAATCATAGCAATAGCAGAATGGTCTTGAGGTATATTAAAATCATTAATGAGTTTTTTGGAATCGAACCCACCCATTTGATGTGACATTAAACCAAGCGAAGTAGCTTGAAGGCACATATTTTGTGCTGCAGCCCCGCTATCGTATCCAGACCAAGAATTGGGATTTGAGTTTTTAACAAATTTATCATGAGAAACAACTGCAATTAATAAGCTGCAGTTTTGGGCCCATTTTTGATTCCATTCTCCTAAACAATCAAACCCTTTTTTAAAATCCGACTCATTATGCGATCTATCAAAAACAATAAATCTCCATGGTTGCTCATTAAAGCATGAAGGAGCCCATCGAGCTGCTTCGCAAATAGAAAGTACTTTCTCTCGTTCTACTTTCATATCTTTGTTAAATGATCTAGGTGACCACCTACTTTCTATTAATTTGTCTATTGGGTATTTTAATGGTGTAGTTTTCTTTATCATTATTGAAACCTTTTTTCTATAAAATTGTCTATTATATTATGAAACAAAAAATTATTCTTTTTCTAATATTAATATTTCCCTTGACGCTTATTGGTAAATCTTATCTTATAATTCCAAAAAATAATTATAAGAAAGAGCTTAAAAGCTTCTTACCAAAATCAAAAGTCAATAGAAATAGACTACTTACTAGCAAGCAACAAAGCAAAATAGAATTTTTTCAATCCTTGAAATTAATAGATGAAGCGCAGCTTTCTAACCTTGATGAAGATTCTTATGTAGTATACGAAGGTATAAGCAAACTTTATATAGAACAAACGGCAATACCAAATGACCCTCAATTTCCAGATCAATGGTCAATGCAAACCACTAATGCTTATATATCTTGGGAATATGCAACAGGAGACGGCGTTTTAGTAGCAGTTATAGATACTGGTATTGATTATAACCATGAAGATTTAAAAGATAATTTGTGGATTAATACTTTAGAGGATTTTAACGCAAATGGGACATTTGAGCCTTGGTCTAAAGATTCTATATTTGAAGGGCTTAGCGGTGATTTTGATGGAATAGATAACGATGGAAATGGTTTTGCTGATGACGTGATTGGCTACGATTTTATAGATCAAGATATTGCAAATTTTGGCGACTATTTAACTCCAGATCCGAACCCTGAAGATGAGCAAGACCATGGTACACTAGTTTCGGGAATTATTTCGGCGAAAAATAATAATGGTTTAGGGATAACTGGTAGTGCCTATGATTCTAAATTAATGACATTACGTGCATTCGATGCAGGTGGCGAGGGCGAATCTGATGATGTAGCAAGATGCATAATTTATGCTGCTATGAATGGTGCAAGGGTTATTAATATGAGCTTTGGAGAATCATTTAAATCTCCTATTGTAGCAGACGCTTGCGAATTTGCTTATTCAATGGGATGCGTTCTAGTTGCATCTTCAGGAAACAATAATAATTTTAGAACTCACTACCCCTCAGATCTACCAGAAGTTATCTCGGTTGCTGGAACAAACCAAGAAAATAGAAGATATGGTTTTTCAAATTATGGATCATATATTGATATATCAGCCCCTGGTAATGACGTTCTTACTACAAATCGAAATAATGAATATAAAAGAGTGAATGGGACATCATTTTCTGCTCCATTCATAGCTGGAGCTTCGGCATTGCTATTAGAGAAAAACCCAGATTTATCTCCTAGTCGAGTTAAATCTATACTTCAAAATAGTAGTTTTGATTTGGGCGAAAATGGCTGGGATGTCTATTTTGGATCAGGAATTGTTGATTTTAGAAAAGCGGTTTTAAGTACAATTAATTCTGATTTCTCAATATCTAGTCCACAATTCGAAGAAAATATCAACATAAATAATCTTGATTCTATAGAAATAAATGGGACTATATCTATACCATTAATGGAGTCAGTTGATGTTTTTTTGGGTAAAGGACATTTTCCAGATAATTTATCTAATACAGATTTAGATTATATTATAGATTCATTAAATACTATTGATTCGTTAAACTCGATAAATAATAATACAATTTACAATCCAAGAACAAGGCAAAATTTTATTGACCCACCAAGCAACGAGATCGAAGCATTTAAATGGGATTCTGTTTTTTCATCTGATGATAGATATTTAGATGAATTAATGTTCAAATTACCAAGTTCATCATTAAAGGATACCTCATATACTTTAAGATTTGTTGTTAAATTAATTAATTCAAAAACAATTGAAAAAAGAATTAAATTTTACGCTTATGATTCCACAACAAACTTAAAAATTGAGTCAGCCAAATCTATTGATATGCTCTATAATGGTAAGGTTAGAAATTTGGTTTATGCTGTTACTAATAAAGAATCTGTTATGGAAGTTAATTCGCCTCAATTTAAGAAATTAAATAATAATTACAGAACAAAGGCTCATGCTGTTATAATTGATGAACAATTAACAGACTTTTCGAGTGTTAATTTAAATTTTGCAAGGAATGGTCAAGAATCTACAACAATGCTTTTACCAGTGAATTCAAACCATTTTGTATCGCCAACTGAAACGTTTAAAAGAATATCAGATACATACCCATTTTTGTATTTATTTGATGAAGGAATTGATTATGATTCTGATGGTAATCCAGATTTTATTTTTAATGATTTAAGCTCATTATCTATAGGAACATCCTTACATTTTGAATATGAAGATGATGAACTAAAACTAAAAAATAATTTTGAACAAGCATGGCTACCTGTTGGTTATGGAGATACTGATGGCGATGGACTTAGCGAAGTCCTAACTACCGCTGGGTTTGAATTTAGATTATTTGAAGAAAATAGTGACGGATCTAATCCATTTGAAACTCTTTTATATTCCGATGATAATTCTTTTAGATGGGCAGAAGGAATGTTCGATTTTGACGGAGATGGTCTAGATGAAATTATTTTGAATGATGAATTTTCATATTATATTCTTTCTTTGATTGATGGTAAATATCAAGAAATAGCTAGGACATCGCTTCCACCAGAATACGCCAATTTTGGAAATGAGAGGTTCGGAATTGCAGGAGATTTTAATAAAGATGGAACAAATCAATTATCTGTTACTAATAATCTTGGTCATTTATTAATTTATGAATATTTAAAATTGGATAATCAAGATAGAGATTCTTTAGTGTTAATTCAAAACTTTGATGAAACAGTATCTTTTTCTAGACAGTTCCTAAAAGCCGCTGACCTTGACGGTGATGGTATAGATGAGATAATTTCTTTAAATAATGGATCTTCTGGTATTTTTCCTGAAACACAATCATCAGATAGGTTCTGGAGATTAAGAGTATTTAAATCAACCAACGGATTATACACCAGATACATAAATAAATATATTTATGGTGTACAAGATGGATTATTAGGAAACACTGGAATCTCATATAAAAATGGTTTAGCTGTTGGCGACTTAAATGATAAAACAGGTGAAGAAATTGTTGTTTCTACCTTTCCAAATCTTTATGTATTGACTCTTAAAGGTGATGACTTAGAACCTATTTGGCATGTTCCTAATGCACTTTCAAATTCAGCTATTATTTATGATTTTAATAAAAATGGGGTTAATGATTTAGGAATTACTACATTCCGTGGATTTGAAATTTTTGAATTTGATGCTAATAATACCATTCCGCAACCAAAAAACTTTGAAGCTTATGCTATAAACGAATCATCTGCATTATTGAATTGGGATCCACTTAATGGAAATTATTTATACGAAGTTTTTAGGTTCACTGGTGAGGACAATCAAGTAGTAAAGGTTGCAGAAACTACAGAGCCATTCATTATAATTGATGATTTAGACAATAATACTTTATATAGGTTTGTGGTGAGAGCTTGTGAAAACGATAATTGCGGTGATTTTTCTAATGAAATTGGTGAAGCATTCACACACACACCACTCAGTATTATTGATGTAAATCAAATTGATGGAAATAAAATATTGGTTAAATATTCAGGCAAGATTTCACTTGATAATCCTGCTCCAAGCCTATTTTCTCTAGATCAAGAAGATGGTAATCTCAAACCAATTAGTATTACCACAAGTTCAGATTCAACACTTTATATAAAGCTAGATGGGCAAATGAGCCAATCTAGTGCGACTATATTCGCTGATTCATTCCGGGATTATTACAATACACCTACAGAAATTTCAAGTTTTGTATTTGATGTAAATGTTGAGCAGAAAACTGAAGAGTTATATATAAAAAGTTTTGAAGTGCAGGGAAGTAGTCTCTTATCTATAGAGTTTTCAGAAGAAGTAGATTTCGGTTCATCAAACCAAGATAACTATATTGTAACACCCTTTGGGAGTGTCCTTTCTGTTAATCCAATACCCACAGAATTGCAAAAAGTACAACTAATATTGAGTACTGATGCTAGCTATTCAAGAGGGAAAGAGTACGTTTTAGAGGTTCGAGATATTTTCGCAAAATCCGGTAAACCAATAACTAAAGGTGTTGGCTCTACCATCTCATTTTCTTTTTCACAAGATTTATTAGAGAGTGTTTACTTATACCCCCATCCAGTCGAAAGGTCTAAAAGTGAATATTATTTTGCAAATCTAACCAAAACCGCTCGCATTATTATCTTAACTTATGACGGTGTAGCAATCAAAGAATTGATAGAAAATGATGGAAATGGTGGCGTTGAATGGGACGGCACAGACCTGAATGGTAAGTTTTTAGAGCCAGGGATTTACTTTTGGAAAGCAATCGACGAAGAGGGTGGCTATGAATCTCGATTACATAAAATGTTTGTAAAATGAACTGCAAAAACTGTCATACCGAACATACAGCTAACTTCTGCCCTAATTGTGGACAGAAAACTATCGACAAACACACTTTTCGCAGTGTATTCTCGGGTATAATGGAAGTTGTTGAGCTTGAGCGAGGTTTCTTCAAGACTTTATGGGATATTTTAATTCGTCCAAGTGCATTCTTTGAGGGCTATTTATCTGGCAAAACTAAACCATACACCAATCCAATTGTTTTTTTCATTGTTTTAGCTTCATTTTCTACTGTTTTAATCAATCTATTTATTAAAGCAGATAAATCAATGGAGCAATACCATATAATAAGTATGGTGATTATTTCCGATATAATATTAATCGCTATAGGTTACACTTTATCCCTAAGTAAAAAGCTTCGATTCACAGAATATTTAATTGTTATGATTTATGTAGTAGCTTTAACTAATGTTATCAACTATATTATTGGAATTGAAGGAGCCCATAAAGGATATTTACCAGATAATATCATGTTTTTGATAAATCTAATAGAAAAATTATATCCTCCTTTCATTCTTTCAATCATTTTTTGGAAAAATAATCACATTGCATTGCGAATATTTAAGATATTTCTTTTTGTTTCTGCAAGTTTTTATTTACAAAATGCTGTAAATATTTCATATTTATTTGATAGCATATCATAATTCATTGTTATTTATGGGTATTTTCCTAGCAAGAAATTGGTAGTGATAAAGATAATATATAAGTTTCGGATAAAATTCAATTTGGAAAGATATTATTTTAAGCAGAGAGCAAGATTTTACACACCCAATATTTTCCAAACCATTTATAAAATATGGATAAACCATTTTCTTGTATTTTGTTTTTGGATTGGTAGCTTTCGCCCAAAAAAGGTAGCCCCCACCTAAATCCTCCCCCTGAAGGGTGAGGACTTGAAAAAAGCGAAAAAGTGTTATCAAGTGTTACCAGTTGTTAATTTTCTCAAAAATATATAGGAAATTGAATTGAGAATAGATTTAAGCAATTATATAACAGGA
>JAONBD010000059.1 GCA_028376765.1 Candidatus Kapaibacterium sp. | reverse complement strand
CAGCTATGGAGATTGCAAGAGAAGTTGAGCAACAAATCAAAAGTAATGGATTCGATTCGGTTACTATTGATAAGCTACTTGCACCTGTTCCAAATCCAACATCTTGTAGAGATGCATACGCATTTAGACAACATGTTGCTTCTGCACGAAGAAACAGAGGTGTTGACATGATACCAGAATTCGACCAATTCCCTATTTTCTACTTCACTAACCATAATGCTGTTTATGGAGAAGGCGATGTATCTATTGAAAAAGATCACCTGCACAAACTAGATTTTGAACTTGAATGGGCAGTTGTAATTGGTAAACATGGCAGAAATGTATCTTCGAAAGATGCAGATGATTATATAGCTGGCTTTACCATTATGAATGACCTATCTGCTAGGTTGTTACAAATGGAAGAAATGAAATTGAACCTTGGTCCAGCCAAAGGTAAAGATTTTGCAACAACAATAGGCCCATGGCTTGTAACTAAAGATGAGCTTGAAGATAAAAAAACAAGTACAGATTTCGGTAATCAGTACGATTTAGAAATGAAAGCATTCCACAATGGCAATCAAGTATCACTTGGTAACACTAAAGATATGACCTATACTTTTGCCGAAATAATTGAAAGAGTAAGCTATGGTGTGGATATTCACCCAGGTGATGTAATTGGTTCCGGAACTGTTGGTACTGGATGCTATTTAGAGCTAAATGGAACTTGGAGAAGAGAAGCCGAAGAAAAAAATGAAGACTTTAATCCGATCTGGCTTGGAGATGGTGATGAAATGAAATTGGAAGTTGATGGCTTGGGAGTCTTAAATAATAAGATGAAGCTATCAAATTTAGATTTATCAATTCTCAGTAAAAAAAAGAATATTTAATAAAATAAAAAAATCCAGCCAATTGGCTGGATTTTTTTTGTTGTACTTTCTGCAATCAAGCTTATTTTTGGATTATTAAATCTTTATAAACCTTTCCTTTGTCTGAGCTTATCTCTATTAGATACTTGCCAGAATTAAACATATCTGTTTCAAATTTAATCATATTAGCACCTTGTTCGATGTAACCATCAAATAAAGTACTGGCAATCTTACCATCAACAGAAATAATATTTATGGAAATCTTTTGAGCTTCAGTAGCTAAAAAGCTTAGGCTAAAATCATGTTTAGCTGGGTTTGGATACAAACTAATTTCAGAACTAGGTATAAGCTTATCAATACTATTTGTAGCAGTAGTAAAGTTACATACTTCTGACCATTGACCAAGTTCAGTTGTTCCAGTGTTGCGTCCTCTAACTCTCCAATAATAAGTTTTATCAGTTTCCAAGTCTAAAATATCAACTCTATCCGAATTAATATCTGGAATATTTTGAAGAGGGTTGTCAAAATTGCTCAATTCTGATACTTCTACTTCGTAAGTATTTCCGCCCTCAACAGTTTTCCAAACAAGACGAGCATCGCTAGGATTCAACCCAACTACTCCACATTCAGGAAAAGTTGTTTCAGGTCCATTTATCCATGTTCTAAATGAACAAGTTTCGCTCCAAGCTCCTGGTAATTCATCTATATAGGCTCTAACTCTCCAATAATAGAATGTAAATCCATCTAAATCAGTTAGATCTAATAAAAGCTCAGGTTGGGTAACATTTGTAACAAAATCACCAAAGTCAGGATCAATTGAAACTTGAACTTCATATTCTTCTCCATCATCAACAGGATCCCATCTTAATTGAATATTACTTGGATCGAGTGAAGTTACATCACAGTCTGGGGCTAATAAATCTGGAGCTTCTGCACCAGTTGTAAATGTAAATATATCTGTCCAGTTTCCAAAGTATGAAACGTTAGTGCCATCTTCATCACCTACAACAAGTGATCTCATTCTCCAGAAATATGTCTCATTAAATTCTAAGAAATCGAAGAAGTGAGTACTGTCTGTATCAGCTTCTCTATCAAGTAAGTATTTAGAAGGATCATCCATCATAGGATCCTGAGACAACTGGATATAGTATTGCTCTCCACCATCTATTCCATTAAACCTGAAATCTATAGATGTAGGAATACCAAGTTCTTCATTTTCTGGATACACTAAAAGTGGGCTACCAGGAATAGTTGTAAAGCTTTCAAATTCGCTCCATCTTCCTTTTGCATCTCCATTATTTGCTCTAACTCTCCATACATAAGTTTTAAAATTTTCAAGGTTTTCGGCTTCTATCGAAGTTTCTTCAATTAATGATGATTCAAATACTAAGTTTTGCAAAGTTTCATCTTCAGATATTTGAACATCATAACTTGTAGCTAGAGTTACTTCGTTCCAAGTCATACTTGCGTTTAGTGAAACACCTACTTGATCGTTAATTGGATAAACAAGCTCTGGAACAGAAAGTTCTGTTGTAAAAGTCCAAACTGGTGACCAATCAGAATACACATCATTTGCTCTTGATCTTACTCTCCAATAATAGACGGTCGAACCTTCAAGAATTGAATTAATTGTATGAGAATTTTCGTCATAAACTATATCTGAAACCTTACCTGCAAATGACTCAGATTTTGATATGTTAATATGATACATATCAGCTTTTGGTTCTTCATCCCAAGTGAAAATTGGCTCTACTCTACCTTCGGCATCATTAATATCAACTGCAACATTTGCAGTGTTATTTTCAAGATTAACCTGTAAAGGTGGATCTAATTCGTCAGGATTGATATACCTATAAATGTGAGTTCTTCCAAAGTAAACATCACCATCGCTATTAGTTGCAAGATCGTCAATTTCTGGAACAACAAAGTGCTGGTTTAAACTATCCCAAGATCCACCACCATTTGTTGTTCTGTATAAACCTGTTGGATTATTAAATCCAACATAAAATTCACTTGGTGAAACTATTGAGATTGAATTAACTCTATCTTGGGGTACAACACCTTGTAAACTTCTTTGCGGAAAATCATAGCCAAGCAATCTTCCAGTTCCTTTATTGAAAAATAATACTGAATCTCTCATTCCTACAAGAAGGCCGTTTACACCAACAGGTTCTGCAGTTGTTAATCCATTAAGAGTTGAAAAATTAAAATCAATTCTTTGATAGTTACCTGTCCCGCCATTTTGTAGATAAATTGAATCTCTTGGAAAAGTAATATATATATCATTATTTGTAGCTACATCTAAATCGATTGGTTCTTGCTCAATTGACAATGTTGTTTTAGCCCAAGTTAAATTCTGCTTGCTTGCTTCAAATATTTGGAATACTGAGGCAGGAGGTACCCAACCCTCAGGAGGCTCATTAGGAGTTTGATTCCATTCATAAGATAAACTGAAGTATAAAAATATTTTATCTCCAACTGATTCTGCCAATCTAAAATTATAAAATTTGTCAGTATCACTAGTAGAAGGATATTCATCTAAATCAACTGTTAATTCTGTAAAGTTTTCTGCATTATCAGAGCTAAACCAAGCTTTTTGATTTCCATCTGTTATTACAAAAATATTATCTCCGTCAATTGTCAAATCATTAATTTCGGATAAAATACTAGTATTCTGAAAAGTACGCCCATTATCACTAGAGATAATAAGACCATCTTTTGTACCAACATATACAAATTTACCGTTTGTCTCAATTTCAAGTATATCATTAGTAACAATAGAGATTCCAGAAAATCTAAATTCATCGTTTTCAGGTTTAGTCTT
Organism: Candidatus Kapaibacterium sp.; assembly: GCA_028376765.1. GTDB lineage: Bacteria > Bacteroidota > Ignavibacteria > Kapaibacteriales > UBA2268 > JAJRPT01. Next base: position 3,293 of record JAONBD010000059.1, on the reverse strand, counting down.
TAATGTCCCTGTTGAATGGTCAGTAATTACATATTTACCATCATCATAAGAAACAATATCGTCCACCCCAGATCTAACATAATCCCAAGGTTCCCAAAGCAAAGCAGCTTGAATTGGATTAAATCTCCAAACTCCTAATGAGCGAGTAGAGACAATAGGAAAATAAGCACCATCAAATTCAAATAACGTAAATGATGTAATGTTTTTGTCCCTCAAATCTGTATCGATGTAAGGGCTCCAAAAATCAGTTTCTTCATCTGTTTGGAACATCCCCTCGCCTGCTGTCGATGCCCAAACGACACCATCGCCATCTTCTTCAATATGAGTTACGTAATTAGAATACAAACCTGAGTTTTTTCTTATCCAAGTATCTCCATTATCTTCAGATTTATAAAGACCATCACCTTTAGTTGCTGCTAGTATCTCGCCAATTGGAGTTACATACAAAAAGACAATATCTCTAAAATCTAGACCAGAGTTTACTAAAAGCCAAGTAGCACCAGCATCAGTACTTCTATATATTCCATCACCTTGTGAACCGGCAAAATATGTATTGGCATCTTTTATAACTGAACAAGTTAATGGCGTTGTTAAATCAATCCCGCTATTAATATCTGTCCAAGTATCACCATCATTTGTACTTTTGTAGATACCACTGTAAGTAGCTGCAAGTAATACACCATCGCCATACTTTACTTGGTTTACCCAAAGGTTACCAAGACCTGTACTTACATTTGTAAAGTTATCGGAATTATCAGTAGAGCGATATACACCTCCACCCCATGATGCTCCCCAAATTACACCCGATGGACCTTTTTCAAGATCAATTAAACCATTGATAAATGGTGAGGGGATTTTACCAACATCAAAATTCGCAAGTAAACTGATGTTTATTGCGAATAATAGCAATAATATTTTTTTCATTTTTCCTCTTAATTATTTAATAATTCTGATAATTTCTTTGTTGAATTTCTTCTTTCATATTGTTGAATTTCTTCTTTCTTTGCTTCAATTAATTTTTCTTTCTTCTGCCATTTGGAATAATACTCTAAAAAATTAGCTTTAATATTTGGAATATTACTTTGATGTGCAAGTAATCCACCATTAGTTTCTTTTATTAGCTGGCTTATTGCTCCAGTTTCTGGTGAAATTACAAACACTGGTTTACCAACCCCAAGATATTCATATATTTTTCCAGGTACAATATATTCACTTTCTTTGGATTCATCAACTATCAATAATGTCGCATCAGATCTCATTAAATGTTCAATGCTCTTTTTGTGTGCCATATAATCTAATAATACCAATGAGCTACTAAAAGTTACACTTTCGAACATTTTTTTTACTTCATTTCCAAATCTACCAATAAACTGCAAACTTATCTTGTTGGAATCTACCAATTTTTCATTAATGAGCTCTTCTAAAGCCAAAAAAAGAGCCTCGGGGTTTCTCCTTCCATACATAGAACCAGTATATGTTAATGTAAACTTATCATTGAATTCCGTTACATTTTTTAAGGTTGGAAAATCTGCAGAATCAAAACCATTGGGTACATGATGAAATTTGCTTCTATCTAATTCTGGATATTTATTAATAGCATCTTCTATTATTCCCTGCCAAGCACACTCAACTGAGTCTGCACTTTTGAAGACATTTTTTTCCATTCTCTTATCTATAGCTGATGGCAGAAGCCATCTTTTAGGAGATGAAATAAACCCAGTCCAGGGATCACGGAATCCAGCTACCCATGGCAAATCAAACTTTTTCTTTAACTTTTTGGCAATTAGGGAGCAAGTATAAGGAGGAGAAGAGCTATATATTGCCTCAATATTTTTTTCTTTAATTAGTTCGGAACCTTTTTTTACCGCAGAGTTTAGCCACCCAACTCTTGCATCAGGAATAAAAAATGTTGCTCTAATAAATTCTGCTATTGATTCAGTAAAGCTTCTTTTTTGTCCTTCTTTCTTAATAACGTTTACATCAATAGCACTACCTTTTTTCTTTCCTGTAAAGGCTCTGTAAATATCATAAGGTTCAAAAATTTTTGTCCTATGAACTTCCACATCATCAGGGATTTCTTGTAATAGCGATTCATCTCTAGCTGGAAATTGCCCATTCGATACTGTCAACACAACAGGGCTCCAACCAAAATCTTTAAGATATTTGATATGCTTCAATACCCTTTGAACTCCAGGACCACCAGATGGGGGGAAATAATAAGCTATGACTAATACTTTTTTCATTTATTTATTCTAAATAAGTGTATCCAAATAAACCAGATCGGTAGGTCTCTAGGTAAGCTTTTCCTTCAGCAGAATCTATTTTACCAGATTTTACAGCTTTGGAAACCCAAATTTCAATTTGCCTAACCATCTTTTTAGCATTGAACCCAACATAGCTCAATACTTCTTCTACAGTTTCTCCTTCTATTAGCTCTGATATTTTAAATTTATCACCTACCAATTTTACATGAGCTGTATTTGTATCGCCAAACAAATTATGAAGGTCACCTAATATTTCTTGATAAGCTCCAACCAAGAAAACGCCAATTAGATAGTTATCTTCCGAGGAAACTTTATGCAAAGGAAGAAAATTTGTTAATTTATCTGAATTTATAAAATTAGATATTTTACCATCAGAATCGCAAGTTACATCTTGTAATGTAGCTTGAGTATCAGGCTTTTTATCTAACATTGATATTGGCAAAACTGGGAATAATTGGTCTATAGCCCAAGAATCGGGTAAAGATTGAAATAATGAGAAATTACAAAAGTACTTATCAGAAAGCAACCTTAATGCAACTTGAAATTCTTCCGAATCATCATCATATTGAATTGACAATTCTTTGAACTTTTGAGCAATTGAATAGTAAATTCTTTCAGCAATTGCCTTCGATTCTAAATTAAGATGAGATAATGCAAACAAAGTATTATTTTCCTCTCTAATTTGAGATGCATCATGCCAAAACTCGAACATATTTTTTTCATCGATATTTTTAAAAATACTAAGTAGCTCCTTAATATTTTCATGCGCATTTGCGTCAACTTCAAAATGAGAATCCAATAAAGGAACTGACATTGTTTCTAAAACATTAAAAATCAAAACAGAATGGTGTGCTGTTATAGCCCTGCCAGACTCTGTTACTATATTAGGATGGGGTAAATTATGTTTATCACTTACATTAACAACTGCAAAAACTACATCATTTGCATATTCTTGCAATGAATAGTTAATACTTGAATAATTAGAGGAATTAGTTCCGTCATAATCGACTCCTAAGCCGCCACCAACAT
>JAONBD010000058.1 GCA_028376765.1 Candidatus Kapaibacterium sp. | reverse complement strand
GCTTTAGTCATTGATTTTCTATTTTGACGAGCGAATTGTTTTAAGTTTTTGTTGTAGTGGTTGTTGTTCATCTTATAAACTTAGATATTTTTCTTAATTGCTTCGCAATTATTTTGTCACACATCCCCTGCGGGACTTCCCTCAAGGGAAGACAGTTCGTGCCACCGCTTCAGTTTTTCTAAGCAGCACAGTCTATGCTCCCTCGAGGGGTGAAGGTTCTATTAACAAATCTGAACGACGAGGACTGAGGGTGACAATTCTATTTCTCAACCTCTCAAATACCTCTCTCGCTATCTAACTTAAGCTCTTTCGCTGTTTGGGGGAGAGCTTGCGGCTTTTATAAAGCTTCTTATGGCGAGACGTGAGGCTCTTCCGCTATCCCAGTAATTTCTAATAGTTGATTGACAATGGGTTTTGCATTATTGGGAACTCTTATTGCAACATTAATATAGTTATACAATTTATTTAATTAGCTTTCATCTTTATCATTCTTTTTTAATTCTTTTGGTAAAAACTTATCTATTTCATCATCACTAAAAGTCATGTCATCTAAATTTTGCAATGCTTCTTGTGCTTTTTTGTATGCCTTATAAGTTGTTCGTTGAGCTCCATTGTAGATGTTAAACAAATCCTCTTGATATTCATCTCTGAATTTTTCAATCTCTTCTATAGTTTTTCTTTGAGTTTTCAAGTCTGTTAATAATGATAAATACTTCTCTCTTATATTCCATAGGTCTATTGCAGTTGAAGCGTGCTTTTGTGCAATTTCTCCCAAATCATAATCCTTTGTGTACGAATTTATTATCAATAATGCCGTAGATAATAATGCAGAAATCACTTTTATAATAATATCATCATTTGCAAAGATTGCTATTAAACCTCCTGTAGTTAATCCAGACAACACTATTTTAGCAATTTTTAAATTAGAATTATTTGAATTTAGAATATCTGCACATTTTTCATGGCTTTTATGAGAATATACAATTCTTCCAAAATTTTCTCTCAGTTGCCCTTCTAATATATCAGCTTGGAAATTTTGTTCCATAGATTTCTCTCCATTTTAATTTTGCAGAAGTATTAGAATCATCTTCTTGATATTGAATAGCTCTTAAGCTTTTGTTATAAGCATCTTTTCCTTTATTACTAAATCCTTTAGTAAGATATACCTTTTGATTGCTTCCAAGAGCATAAGTATAAGCTTTATCATCATCATAATCTTTAAGATATTTAAAAAAATCTCTTGACATCCAATCATAATAAATATAAGATTTATCATTATACTTCCAATTTTCAATAAATTTATATGCTAAAGTATCTATTAAATATCCGCTCATCTTAACATTACATTTTTGTTTCCATGCTCTCACCATCCAGCATAATCTTTTATAGTTACTATTTGTATTAGCGTTCATTGCATTTGAAGCTTCTATTTCTAATCTTGGTTTAGTTGTTTTCCAAGAACCTCCATTATTTGTGTCTGGATAACAAAAGTCTTTATTAGAATATTCAAAAGCAGGAACAATTTCAAAACTTATTCCATCAGCAAAAGCCAATTGTATGACTTGCCTATCTCCTCTAACATTTGTAGTTGAATACTTTTTCTTTATAGATTCTTTAACTTCTTGAATGAATTGAGATTGAACATTACCTGTTCTTTTATCAAATCTACTTTTAACATCCCAAGGAACCCAAACAATAATATCAATATCACTTGTATATACTTTTGTTCCTCTACCATATGATCCCACATAAAGACTATGATTAGTTTCAGATGTTGAATCCCAATAATCTAAATTTATTCTCTTAGTAATTCGCTTATATCTAAGTCTAATAGTATCAATTGTGGCTGATGTCATTTTTGAATTATCACAAAATGCTTTAAACCAAGTATCAATGCTCATAAATAGACCTTTAATATATTATTAATTAATAGCACAATATACAATATCATTATCAAAAAAACTTTTTTATTTAAAAATGAATATTTCAGAGAAGAGGAGGCTATTTTTAATTGCGAAATAAAAATTTAGAAAGCAGAGCTTAGCATTCCGAATGGCGAAGTACTTGATCTGATAGACGAAATATATACTGCAAACGGAGAATTATTTATTCCGATAGCCATTTTTTATAAAATTCATTATTCTTCTGTATCAATTTCAAGTAGAATCTTACCTTTTTCGACTGCGTCACCCTCGTTAACTTTTATTGCTTTGATTTTTCCAGAAACATTTGTTGCTAAAGCATTTTCCATTTTCATAGCTTCAATTATTATAACTTTATCACCCTCGTTCACAACATCACCAACAGCAAAGTTGATTTTAACTATTAAGCCTGGCATTGGTGCTTTTATTTGACCTTCTCCGAGAGCAGAACCAGTATTAATCATAAATTTTTCGAGCATTACTGTTGTTTCAGTTTTAATTTCGGCAAGGTACTCAAAATTATTATGTAGGATTTTAAATCCACCATCATCTTTTTCGTCAGCTTGGATAGTAACTACTTTATTGTTTATCAGATAAGTTTTTACATTGTTACCATGATTTCTTAGGAGCTCGATCGAGTAATCCTTACCATTTAATTGGATAGGATCAGAAAGGTTATCGGAAGTAGAAGCTTTAAAAATTTCTTTATTTACGCTTATTTGAATCTCATTCATCTTTTAAATTGCTTTTTTAAATATTAATATTTCTGCTAATATAAGAGTTTTTTTTGTTAATCGTTATAGATTTTGAAACTGATTTATCAAATCAAAAATATTTCGTATATTTCAAAATATAATTGAATCTTAAAATAAAATAATTTAAAAAATGGCAAACGAAAAAATAGACACTCAATGGGATTTGTGGGAGGTTTTCTCCCAACGTAAAAGTGGAACACCCTTTATTCATCAGGGAAATGTTCACGCTTCAGATAAAGAATCGGCTCTGCAAAATGCAAGAGATGTTTTTGCACGAAGAGAAAAGCCGTATGCAATGTGGGTAGTACCTACTAATAGTATTGTATCGACACAACCAGACGACGCTGGGCCGTTTTTTGATCCAGGGGACGATAAAGCTTATAGGCATCCTAGATTCTACAAAATATCAAAAGGAGTGAACCTTGACATCCATTGATATCAAAACAGCAAAGTTTAAATATGCTCTTAGAATGGGAGATGATCGATTAATCTTATCTCACAGATTATCAGAATGGTGCGGTCACGGACCAATATTAGAAGAAGATATAGCTGTAACCAACATTGGCTTAGATTTACTCGGTCAGGCAAATGAGCTATTAACTTATGCAGGTGAAATTGAAGGTGAGGGAAGAGACGCTGATAGGCTTGCACATTTTAGAATTGAACCACAATATACAAATGTGAAACTTTCTGAAATTCCAAATGGAAATTTTGCTGATACAATTGCAAGACAATTTGTCTGGGATGTATTTGATTTTTATTTCTGCAAAGCTTTAAAAGAATCAAGCGACGAACATTTTGCGGCAATTGCAGAAAAATCATTAAAAGAAGTAACCTACCACGTAAGGCATACATCTTCATGGGTAAAAAAGCTAGGTGATGGAACCGAAGAAAGTCATCAAAAAATGCAAGAAGCTTTTGATAATGTTTGGATGTACACTGGCGAACTTTTTGAAATGGATGAGGTGGATAAAATTTTAATTGAAAATAAAATTGCTCCTGACCTCAATAAAATAAAATCAGAGTGGGAAGAGACTATAAGCAGTGTTCTTAGCGAGGCAACAATTAAAAAACCACTGGATCAGTGGATGCAAACAGGAGCAAGAAAAGGGCAACACACCGAAAGTTTAGGTAGAATACTTGCAGATTTGCAATATTTGCCAAGAGCTTTTCCAAATTCTAAGTGGTGATATAAAATTTATTTCTTATATTTGAATGTCTGTTTAATGCTTTAATTAAACAGATCTTTATATGAGAGGCGAAGGTACGTTGAACACGAAGGTCATATCTTAGGATATAGACCTTCATTTTTTTTATAGTAACTATGAAATCCTACCAATATTTAATCAAAGGTAAAGTTCAAGGTGTTTTCTTTAGGGCAACAACTAAAGACATAGCAATTAATCTCGGTATAAATGGGATTATTAAAAACCTACCAACTGGCGAAGTCTACCTTGAAGCAGAAGCAAATGAACAAAAATTTATTAAATTTGAAGAATACTTGCGTAATGGTCCAAAGGATTCTATAGTTGAATCAGTTGATAAAAAACCAATAGATTTTAAGAATTATACTTCATTTGAAATTCTATCTTAAATGGCTAAATATAAACTATCACACCTCGAAGAACTTGAAGCAGAATCTATTTTTGTTTTTAGGGAAATTGCTTCACAATTTGAAAACCCAGTCTTGCTTTTTTCTGGTGGTAAGGATTCAATTGTCTGTTTCCATTTAGCAAGAAAAGCATTTTGGCCAGCTAAGATTCCTTTCTCGTTGATGCACATTGATACAGGTCATAACTTTAAAGAAACAATATCTTTCCGAGATAATCTGGTTAAAAAATACAATTGCGACCTTATAATTGGTTCGGTTGAGCAATCAATCCAAAACGGTAAGGTAACAGAAGAAAAAGGAATTAATGCAAGTAGGAACAACTTGCAAACGACCACCTTGCTCGATACTCTTGAAGAGTATAATGTTGATTGTGCAATTGGTGGAGCCAGAAGAGATGAAGAAAAAGCAAGAGCAAAGGAACGGTTTTTTTCTCATAGAGATGATTTTGGACAGTGGGATCCTAAAAATCAAAGGCCTGAACTGTGGTTTTTGCTAAATGGAAAAAAAAGAATTGGTGAACATTTTAGAGCTTTCCCAATTTCAAATTGGACAGAAATTGATGTTTGGCAATATATAAAAGAAAATAATATTGACATACCCTCTCTGTACTTCTCGCACGAGAGAAAGGTATTTTTAAGAAATAATATTTTATATGCCGATAATGACATTATGTTAAAAAGCGATGATGATAATGTTGTATCTAAAAAGGTTAGGTTCCGTACTATAGGAGACTTGACCTGTACTGGAGCTATTGAATCCGATGCTAGCGATTTAGATTCTATTATTAAAGAAGTTTCTGCTGCTAGAATAACAGAACGAGGTGGACGAATAGATGACAAAAGATCAGAATCGTCTATGGAAGATCGAAAAAAACAAGGTTATTTCTAATTAAAAATATATTAAAATGAAAAAAGTAATATTAACCCTTATAGCTATAATCTCTTTAAGCTCATGTGCTACCATTGTTCATGGTGATAGCGAAGATATTAATATAATTACTGAACCAAGTGGTGCTAGTTTCGATGTAATTGAACTTAACAAATATAATCAAACGAAAATACTATCGGGTGTAACTCCAACAATTATTGACTTAGAATCAGCTTTTGATGTTCTAGAAGGAGCTAAATATAAAATTATCATTAAAAAAAATGGCTTCAAAACCGCTGAAATTCTAATCAATAGTGATGTATCAAATTGGTTTTTAATAGGCAATCTTTTAAACGGGGTTGTTGGTTGGGGAATTGACGCCGTTACAGGAGCGATGTACCATTTAGAACCTGATAAAATTCATATTTCACTGATACCGAACGCTTCAAATAATAAACCATAACTAAGTTGAATAATAAACAATTAATATCAATCAAAGATATAATTATAGTATTATTTATTTTTATATGCTTGCCATTAGATGCAGAGGAAACAAAGAAAGATCTGTCCCCAGACCTTTTAGGCTTAAAAGTTAAATCTGGTTTTTTTTATGGAACAAGTGATAAAGGAGACGATGGTTTTTTAAGCCAATCCGAGATTTCGCCACTTCAGCATGGTGTGTCCTATTTTAGATTTATTCCTTATATCCAATATTCAGGAATTAACATACAATTTGATTTAACTGCAGAACACCGAAGCCAATCTGGCGGAGTTTTTAATTCGAATGTAGTTTATATTTACCCTAGATATAATTTCAATATTGATACATCATTTAATGTATTTGGTAATGATTTTAATTTTAATGTATCTGTAGGGAATTTTTTTGATAGACAAGCTCTCGGAGGACTGACTTTTTTAAACATAGATGATCAAGGTTGGTTTGCTGATATTAATTACTACGGGTTTGGAATACGCTATGATAAAATTGCAGATTACCTTTTAGGTGTTGGATATGGGATAGATGATGTCAATATTTTGCAAACCTACTACAAAAGAAATTTTTTTAAAGATAATTTGGAAGCGAAATACTCATTTGCCTTTGTAAATTATGCCAATATTTTAGAATCGGAATTAGTAGGTAATTTCAGAAATGACCATTTATTTAAATTACGATTCAAAGATTGGGTTAAAGCTACTTGGCAGTATTCAATAAGAGCATCGTCTGATGATAATAGAAATCAAACTAGTTCCGATAACTCTGCATATATTTTTGAATTAGCTAACATTAAACCAATTAAATGGAATGATTTTAAATTAAATATGAAATTTGCCTTTAGGAATTATGGAAGGAATTATAATTTGGATACCTACAAGGAAAATAGAGTAGATTTAACTTGGCTCGGAGCTAAAAATGATGGATTTTATCCATCTTATTATCTAAATAGATCTTTTGCCCAGTGGGGAGCATACTCTGAATGGCAAACAGGAGTGCAGGCTATAAGTTTTGTTGGAAATATTGAATATAAATTAAATTGGGATTTCCCTGTATTCGAAGATATTATTTTATTTGGTGCAATTGATTACAACCAACTAAACATTGAGAACCAAGAAACACAAACTTTTAACTTTATTGAAATTGGTGTAAAATACCAACCATTCGATTCATTTAATATTTCGCTCTTTAACTCTAATAAAATCTATGATGACTCAAAATCATACTTTGCATTCCAAGAGCAAGCTGCAAGTACATTCAGAGTTACTATGAATTTAGATACTGATGCAATTTTATTTAAAAAGGAAAAATAATGGATTTATTAAGATTTAGCACAGCTGGAAGCGTTGATGATGGGAAAAGTACATTAATTGGAAGACTGCTTTATGAATCTAAATCTATTTATGAAGACCAATTAGAAGCATTGGAACTTGCAAGTAAAAAGAAAGGAGACGGACTAGTAAACCTCGCACTCCTAACTGACGGTTTGCGAGCAGAAAGAGAGCAAGGTATTACAATCGATGTTGCTTATAGGTATTTCAATACTCCAAAAAGAAAATTTATTATTGCCGATACACCTGGTCATATTCAGTACACAAGAAATATGGTAACTGGAGCATCTAATTCAAACTTAGCTTTGATATTGATTGATGCAAGAAATGGAATGACAGAGCAATCAAGAAGACATACTTTTATATCATCATTATTAGGTATTCCACATTTAATATTTTGTATCAATAAAATGGATTTGGTGGATTTTGATGAAAATCAATTTGATAAAATAAAAAATGAAATTGATGATTTTTGTACTAAGCTTTCAATCAAAGATATTAGATTTATCCCTATGTCTGCTTTGCATGGTGATAATGTTGTGAATAAATCTAAAAAGATGGAATGGTATTCGGGAGAAACTTTACTTAATACCTTAGAGAATTTACACATATCATCGGATAGAAACCTAATTGATTGCAGGTTTCCAGTTCAATACGTGATTAGACCAGAAACAACCGAATACCATGACCATAGAGCATATAGTGGGAAAATAGCTAGTGGGATTTTTAAAGTTGGAGATAAAATAATCGCTCTACCATCTGGATTTTCATCAAAAATAAAGAAAATTTACAACTCCGATACTTCTATTGAAATGGCTTTTCCTCCAATGTCAATATCAATAACATTAGAAGATGATATTGATATTAGTCGTGGCGATATGCTTGTCCGAGAAAATAATTCGCCTAATATTAGCCAAGATATTGAGCTAATGGTATGCTGGTTAAGTAACAAAAAAATGCAAGAAAATGGTAAATATACTATACTTCATACTTCATCTGAAGTTAGGTGTATAATTAAAGAAATTAAATATAAACTGGATATAAACTCGCTTCATAGACTAGAAAGTGATAAAGTCATCGGTATGAACGATATTGCAAGAATAGCTATCAGAACTACCAAACCATTATTTACAGACGAGTATTCTAAAAATAGAATAACAGG
>JAONBD010000057.1 GCA_028376765.1 Candidatus Kapaibacterium sp. | reverse complement strand
CTATTGCTTCTTCTCCACCTGTTACATTAATACCAGCATTACCTAAAATGATTACTCCACCCCAAAGACCAGATCTATCTAAAGGTAAATCGGTTAAATCATTAATATCGTCTGCTTCTGCTGTAAAAATAATTGGTTTATCAGGGGTTCCATTTGCAAATATTTTTCCACCTTTTGCAATTATTAATGCTGTAGGTCCATTGGGACTGCTTACGCTACCAGGTTTTGCTTTTATAACAGTTCCTGGTTCTATGTTAAGGACTGCACCGCTTTCAACAAATACATATCCTTCAAGAATCCATTCAGTATCAGCTGTAAGTGTTACTGTTTCACCTGCATTAATGTATGCATCATCAATGACTACTTGCGAGAAAACGCTCGTATTTATAAGTGTTGTTATTACTATGAAAAGTTGGAAAAAGTTCTTCACGTAAAACTCCTGTTATTAAAAAAATTAATTAAAAGTATAAGACATACCTAATGATACAGAAGAACCTCTTCTATATCTTGTTGTATAATATTCTGTTCCTTTATACTCTTGTGATAATTGAGTGTAAGGGTTTAATATGTTGTTAATTGATAACTTTAATTTTAAATCATTGAAAAATGATTTTGATACTACTATGTTTAAATCTGGTCTTGGTAGTTCATAAACATCAGGATTCCTTCCTAATTGAACAAAATCCAATCTTCTACCAAAAACATTAAAATTTGTACTAATATTTAATCCAATATTTGGATTAGAATATGAAATGTCAAAGTTAAGAACGTAAGGAGATTGACCAACAAAATCACGTTTTAATACGCTATTAGTATCTACTAATGTGTCTGGCAATTGAGAAAAATCATTTCCACCCGCGCCAATAATTGCAAGCGAATCCTGGCTCCTATTGTAATTTAATATGTCTTGTTGATTATCTATTAATGCATCAGCATCTCTAGAATTTCTTGGAACACTTACTTCAGCGTCTGTTAAAGTCAGATTAAAAGATAAATCTAAATAATTGAAAAACTTGGGTGCTTTTGCTCCAAAGGTTTCAATTAGTTTACCAAAATTCTTTCTAATTTCAAATTCAGCTCCTAATAACTCTGCAGATTCTGCATTCAGGTATCTTATTTGGTTATTTGCTGAAACTATACCTCTTTCAATTGGATTAGTGAAATCCTTATAATAAATTGAAACCGCTACAAGTTCACCAGAATTTGGAAACCATTCATACCTTAAATCATAGTTATTTACTAGAACCCTTTCTAAAAAAGGATTACCATTATTTAAGAAACCACCAATAAAATCAAATGATGAATATGGTGCCATTTCTCTCATATTTGGTCTTGCTAAAGTTTTATAGTAGGCTGCTCTTAAGTTTGATTTTTTGTTTAAACCATAAACTAAATTAATTGATGGTAGTAAATCCGTTGTATTTATACCAAAATCTTCAAAATAAATACTATCAAGTGAAGAATCATCTGGATTAATACCATTTACGATAGCATACTCTCCTCTAAACCTATTTAAAGTCTGTGCCGAAGTATCTTGTGGTAATGCTAGAAGTTCAGAATTTTCAACTCTAACTCCAGTAATAATTCTTAATTTATTGAAGATTTTAAAATCAATCATTCCATAAAAAGCATTAACATCTTGTGAAGCTGTATAAGAATTCACGGCTTCTGGCTGATAACCTAAATACATTACTGGTTCTACAAAACTACCAGTGGTATCGAATCCTACGAGTCTTTCAAATGCAGAGTTTGGATCTTGATTAGGATTATAAACGAAATCATCTCCATTTACATCCTTAGTAGGAAAACTATTTTTGTTAGGGTTGTATGTGATCCACTTTTCGTTAAATGATCTGTCTATCCTTTCGATAAGTGTACCAGTTTTAAATGAAAATGGAATCCCAAAAAATTCATCTAGTGGCACTTCTAAATTTGCTGAAAAGTTTACATTTGATTCATTCATACTTCTAAATATTCTAGCAGGTTGATTATAATTAGAAATATTAATACCATATCGAGCAACTGAGTAATCCAAGGAATCTCTTGTTGGATCAAAAGCACCGTCTAGTTCTGAATTGTAAGCTCTGTCTTCAATTGTGTTTAAAGTATCTACATTAGGTGTAGAATTGAAAATATTATTTACATTTTCTGGTTCCCAATCATAGGCAAATAATCTAAAGTCAGGCACATTACTTGAATTTTCTGATGTAGATAGTTGCCAATCTAGTTTTGAATTCCCAATGTTTAAATATTTCAAGAAATCCAATTTATGCTTACCGCCGAATTGAAAGGTATACAAATTTCTTTCAGTAAATCTATTTGACCATGATGAGAAGCCTTTATTAGGTAAGCCAGAGGAACCAGGTCTCCTTCCAGAAATGTATCTACCAGTATTCGTAGATGCTTGGTTATAAATTAGATTTACACTAAATTCATTAAAATCAAATAATGTTGTTGTAACATTGAACATACCACCTAGAAGAACGTTTTCTTCTCCTTTAGTATCACTAAAATGATCTATAATTCTTAATGAATCATCAATAAAATTAGTCAATTCCCAAATGCTGAAGATACCATTTTCATAGGAGTTATAACTTCTATTATAATTCAAATTTGCTGAAAACCCAATAGGTGTAGATTTGCCAATCTTATATTGATTTCCTATACCAAAAGAAAAACCAGTGCTAACGGGAGCTGTAATATTTATAGGTGCCATACCAGCTTTTTCGAGAGATAAAGCTCCATTATTCAAATCAGTTATTATTTCTCTAGTAGAAAACATTTCACCTTGATCAAGTGTTTCTTCTAAATAGTCAAATCTACCACTGTTATTAGCATCTTCGTAAGGTTCGCCAGAATCCCATCTACCATTTGAGTTTAAGTCTTGATAAGATTCTCTATCTCTAATACCATTTGAGTTTTCATCAATATATTGAAGTCCATCATTGTTAACATCTACCCAGTTTTCATCATCAATAAAAAAGAACTCATTTGCATCTGGAATTCGGTCGCCATACTTGTCTATTAAATTATCAACTTCAGTAGGCATACCTCTTGAACCATCGTCCATTCCTAGCCAATCAGTTTTGCTTTGCTCACCAATTAACAAATCATTTCCAGTAACTTGAAAATTATAATTAGTAGACATGCCAACAGTTACAAAAAATTTATCTGGATAGGATTTAGTTTTGATATCAACAGCCCCTCCAGTAAAATCACCTGGTTTATCTGGAGTTGCAGTCTTAATTGTAACAATGTTTTCAATCATTCCTGTTGAGAACATATCAAGATCTACAGACCTACTGTCGGGATCAGCAGAAGGAAGTGCCGCTCCATTTAATTGGGTCTTAGCGTATCGGTTAGAAAGCCCTCTTACTACTAAAGTTTTATTATCCTTAATCGTTACACCTGTAACTTTTTTCAAAGCATCACCAGCATCAGAAGCACCTTTACTACTCATCTCTTGAGCACCAATTGCATCTTGTGAACTTGCAGATTTCTGCCTATCCTTTAATAAAGCAGCACTATTATCTTTAATTGCTCTTGCTTCTACTACAACTTCTTGAGTCATAATAGCATCTGTTTTCAATGAAAGGTCTAAGCTTACATCTTTTCCAGATTCAATTTCTAAACTATCTACAGTTTTTGTCTGGTAGCCTACATAATTAACTGTAAGTTTATAAATTCCAGGTTTTACTTTCTTTAATAAAAACGTGCCATCATATTTAGTTTGAGCACCTGTAACAATTTTATTAGATTTGTCTTTAAGAATAACTGTAGCAGATATTAATTCATCGCCAGTCTCTTCATCGATTACTTTACCTGCAATTTTTGAATTTTGTGATAAAGTGATTGTTGGAGCTATAAAAAGCAAAACCAACAGCATTAATTTAGTAAGAGTCAATTCGTAAATCCTTTATTCAATTAAGTGATTTTTAATAATTACAAAATTGGCTCTGTTATGTTAATATAAAATAAAAGTTGTGTTAACTTTGAGTTAAGATAAAAGATACTTCCTAACAATCGAATTTTTGAATTCTCACAATTAATTATTTTATAATTAAACTGTATTAAAAAAATGAATAATTTTGTAGATGTCAAACTTTTTAAGCAATCTATTAAAGACTTTAGAACCTAATTTCAAACCAAGATGGGATAGATACAACTCTGAATTGGTGGGAATAATAACTAATAAAACCAAATGGGTTGATGTTGGATGTGGACAAAATGAATGGGTTGTTGAATATGGCAGTTTAGCTTTGGAAGCCATTGGAACGGATGTTGTTTCCCCAAACAACGATTCAACATTTGTGCTAACTAAAGCAAACAAACTTCCATTTGAAGATAACTCTATTGATCTGATTTCTCTTAGATTTGTTGTGGAGCACCTTCAAACTATTAATGAAGATCTAAATGAATTTGCTAGAGTGCTTAAACCCAATGGTAAAATTTTAATCTTAACAACTAATGTTCTTAATCCGTTTATCTTTATTGCTAAATACATTCCAGAAAAATACAAAACACCATTTTTAAGTAAAGTATTCAAAGTAAGTGATAATGATCTCTTCCCTACTACTCACCCATTAAATCGACCATCTGATTTTCTTAATTTAGGGAAACATATTAAACTAAGGAAAATTGAATATATTTCAGATTTAAATACTAATAACCCCTTGATGTTTCTAGCGTTTTATCTTTGGCATTTAATTACAAAACCCAAATTTTTAAATAAATTCAGAACAAATTTATTAGTTATATTAGATAGATTAGAAACTAAAGTTGAGTAATTTATAAATTAGAGAAGCTGTAAGTATATTAGGGTGCGATAAATTCTCTAATGGAGCTAGCTCAACAACATCAAAACCAACTATCCTTTTGCCTTGTCGTTTGATTTCTCTAAAAACTTCTAAAGTTTGATGATACAGAAATCCATCTGGTTCTGGAGTTCCTGTTGCTGGCATAATAGATGGGTCAAAATAATCCACATCAAAAGTCACATAAATCTCTTCATCTAAAGTATCTACGACAGATTTCTGCCAATTTTCAGAATGAATACCTCTTTTAATTTCATTTGCATAGAAAGTATTGATTTTATTAGATTTAATAAACTCTCTTTCTTCTTTGCATTGAGCTCTTATTCCAACTTGAGTAATTTTGCTAGGGTTAAGAAATTCACTTACACGAGACATTACACTAGCATGTGACCATTTAGAACCTTCATAAGTATCTCTTAAATCAGAATGAGCATCAAATTGTAGTACTGATAAATTAGGATACAACTCCAAATGAGATTTAATTGGTGCACTAGAAATTGTATGTTCACCGCCTAGGGTAACTACAAATTTATCATTTTCTAAATGTTTAGAAACCTCTGCTCTGATTAACTCAATAGCTAATTCGTCTTTTGCCTTTGAGAAATCTAATGATGGTAAAGTTGCAATTTTAAGATTAAAACAAAGTTCATTATCAAATTCTTCATCATAAAATTCTACAAATTTACTGGCATTTAATATTTCAATCGGTCCATTTTTAGTGCCACCGCCATAGGAGACAGTATGTTCGTAAGGTGCTGATATTATAACTACTTTAGAATCATCATAATTTGAAAATTCTTCTTCTAGTCCTAAAAAATTATTATCAATATCATTAACCATTATTTTACACCTTATGTTGTTCTTCCCTTTCTATTTTTTAATATAGAAGCAACTACTCCAATACTAATTGTTCCAATTATAACAGATAACGAAATTAATGTGTCAATATGGAAACCGAAATAAATTAATATCATCTTAACGCCTACATACCCAAGAACAAAAACTAAACTAATTTGTATATATTTAAATTGATTCATCATTGCAGCAAGAACAAAGTATAATGATCTTAAACCTAAAATTGCAAATATATTAGAACTAAATACAATAAATGCATCAGTTGTTATAGAAAAAATGGCTGGAATTGAATCAATTGCAAACATAATATCAGTTGTTTCAATTACCAATAAACATATAAACAATGGTGTTATGTGTCTTTTTGCATTTATTTTTACAAAGAATTTACCATCTTTATCCTCGGCTACAGGAAACAATTTTTTAGCAATTTTTATCGCAAAATTCTTATCAGCATTATAATCTTCTTCCTCATCAGTCGAAAACATTTTAATTGCAGAAACTATTAGCAGAACTCCAAATACAAGCATAATCCATTCAAACTCTTGAATCAATGCTACGCCTAAAACAATCATTAATCCACGAAAAATAATAGCTCCTAAGATACCCCAGAATAGAATTTCGTGTTGATATTTAAGTGGGACTTTGAAATAACTAAATATTATTGCTATTACAAATATGTTATCTAATGATAATGATTTTTCAATTATGTAGCCTGTTAGAAATTTGAGGGAAGCATCGCTTCCCGACATGGCCTCAACTCCTTCCATTGTACCATGAATCCATTGATTTTCATAAGCAAAATAAATGAAAACATTGAACAGCAATGATACTCCTATCCAAATGAATGTCCAAGTTAATGCTTCTTTTGTTGATACTTCGTGCGAACCCTTATTAAAGACACCTAAATCTAAAAATAGTAGGAATCCAATAAATATTAAAAAGCCGCCCCAAAAAAGTATGTCCATAAATATCCGAAATTTAGTTTATTGCAAGATTCTAATTTAAGAATTATAAATCAAATAAAAAATCACATAGACTTTTTCAAGAGAAATTCTATTTTTTACTTTGTCTTTCTTAATTTTGCTAATAAAATTTTCCAACAATTTAAAGTTAATTAAAATGAATTCTAGAATTGAAAAAGACTCGATGGGTGAAATTAATGTTCCAAAAGATGTGTACTACGGTGCTCAATCTGCTCGTTCACTAATCCACTTTGCCATTGGTATTGAAAAAATGCCCCGTGAATTAATACGAGCTATGGGTATTCTAAAAAAAGCAGCAGCTCTAACTAACTCTGAACTTGGCAAACTAGATACTAAAAAGGCTGAGCTAATTTCTAAGGCTGCAGATGAAGTAATTGAAGGTAAGCTTGATAGTCATTTTCCTCTATCTGTATGGCAAACTGGTTCTGGAACTCAATCAAACATGAACTCTAACGAAGTTATTGCAAATAGAGCAATTGAAATGGCAGGTGGAGTCCTTGGGTCAAAAGATCCGGTTCACCCAAATGATGATGTAAATAAATCTCAAAGTTCAAATGATACTTTTCCTACAGCGATGCATATCGCTGCAGCAGAAGAACTAAATCATAAACTTTTACCTTCTATCGCTGAACTAAGAAACACTCTAAATTCTAAATCTAATGAATTTTCTAATTACATAAAATCTGGAAGAACACACCTAATGGACGCTGTTCCAATTACTCTTGGACAGGAGTTTTCAGCTTATGTAGAACAATTAGATAAAGCTACAGAACGAATCAATCTAACACTTTCAGGCATATACGAACTGGCGTTAGGTGGCACAGCTGTTGGTACAGGCTTAAACACTCACCCAGATTTTGCTAAAACATCAGCTGATAAAATTGCTAAAATTACAGGTCTTCCATTTGTTACTGCTAATAATAAATTTGAGGCTCTAGCAGCTCATGATGCAATTGTTTTTTCTCACGGAGCTTTAAAAACATTAGCCGCTTCTCTAATGAAAATTGCAAATGACATTAGATGGATGGCATCAGGACCAAGATGCGGTTTTGGGGAACTTTCAATCCCAGCTAACGAACCTGGATCTTCTATTATGCCTGGGAAAGTTAATCCAACTCAATCAGAAGCAATGACAATGGTTTGTGCTCAAGTTATGGGTAATGATGCAGCTATTAATTTTGCAGGGTCGCAGGGTAATTTTGAGTTAAATGTTTTCAAACCAGTGATGATATATAATTTTCTACAATCAGTTAGATTGCTATCTGACACAATCAATATGTTTAATGTTCATTGTGCTTCCGGAATTGAGCCAATTAAAGAAAAGCTTGATTTTTACTTAAATAACACACTAATGCTAGTTACTGCTTTAAATCAACATATTGGTTATGATAATGCTGCTTCGATTGCAAAGCATGCACATAAAACTGGCGGCACACTTAAAGAAGCAGCTGTTGCTTTAAAAATATTAACTGAAGAAGAATTTGATAAATTAGTTCGACCTGAAGATATGTTATCTCCAAAAGCATAAACTCAAAATAATTAATTCGGCCTCCATTTTTGGGGGC
>JAONBD010000056.1 GCA_028376765.1 Candidatus Kapaibacterium sp. | reverse complement strand
ACAACGGATTTAACGGTAGTGTTGGTACTACTATTAGTTTGTCAAATAATAGAGGTGGGAATTTCTCATCATTTGCTTCATCAAGAAACTTCAATGAATACTCTCAATGGATAGCACCATTTGAACTTGATCCAAATAATACAAGTACATTATATATGGGCTTTAATAATATCTACAGGGTTAATGATATGTTAGGGAATCCTTCAACTAGCAAACTCACTAATAACCAAGTATCAAATGGGAACACAATCAGACAAATTGCAATTTCTCCAAAAAATTCTAATAATATTTGGTATTCTATTTTTGGAACAGTTTATTATTCTAATGATGGTGGGAATAATTGGAATATTGCCTATAATGGAAATAGGGTTATTACAGATATAGAACCTAGCCAAAATGTTGCTAGCGAAGCATATATTACAATTACAGGTTTCACTGGCGGATTAAAGGTAATCAAACTATCTGGTACTAACAGCGAAAACATCTCATATAATTTACCTAATATAGCAGCACTATCAATTGTTCAAATTCCAAATACTAACGAACTTTATGTTGGAATGGATATTGGAGTTTACAAAAAATCGAACAACGGATCTTCTTGGGAGTTGTTTAACAAAGGACTTACTTATTCAGGAATTTCAGAATTAGAATTTCAAAAATCTTCTCAATTACTTAGAGCCTCTACTTATGGTAGAGGTATTTGGGAAGTTGAATTAATTGATTGTGAAATAGTTAGACCAGAGTTATCATCAGAAGGACCAACTGACCTTTGTGAAGGAGAAGAAGTTGAGCTAAGTTATTCTGGGGATTATGATAGAGTAGTTTGGAATACAGGTTCACTTAAAAGAAAAATTACAGTTTCAGAACCAGGAGAATATTTCGTAACTGCTGAAAATGATGACGGCTGTTTTTCAATTTCAGAAACAATCGAAGTTAAATATTTTGATAATCCTGTTGCAAAATTAACTAAAGAAGGGATTGTTAATGTTTGTAGAGGTGATAGCGTAAGAGTTACTGTTCAAGGATTTTTTGATGAATATGAATGGTCTGATGGCACCACAGATAGAAACCTTTGGGTAAAAGAAGAAGGTGAGTATTTTCTTACTGTAAGGGATGGTGATGCATTATGCGAGGGAATCTCTAATGTTATTACAGTAAACATTGTAGAAACACCTGATATTCCTACTGTTGATATTGTCGATAATGTTTTGATTGTAAATACTTCTGAAAATATTATTCAATGGTACTTTGAAGGTGAAGAAATTGAAGGTGCCAATGGGCTTGAATATACTCCTGAAACAAGTGGAGATTTCTATGTTACAGTTTCAAATGGTAATGATTGTATTATTGCTTCTGAAATTGTTAAGGTAACTTGGTTCAGCGTTACTGAAGGAAATAAAAGAGGATTCAAAGTTACTCCTAACCCAACTGATGGTAAAATTGAAATTAACTACAATGGTTTATCCGCAGGAAACACTAGATTAGAAATCATTGATAATTTAGGTCAGGTAATCTTAACAGACGAATTTTACTCAAACGGTTCGCACTTTAACCAGACTTTCGACTTAACTAATCAATCTAAAGGTATTTATTTTGTTTCTTTATGGAATAATGGAATAAGAGTAAGCAAGAAAATAATAATAAAATGATTTATTAAATAAAATTAAAAACAATAATGGCTGTCTTCATAATCTAAAAGAAGACAGCCTTTTTTATGAAAATTACATTAATCATATCTATATTTTTTTCGATATCTCTTTTCAATCAAGAATTATCAGAAAAAGAAATTAACACCCTTCCTCTAAACAACACTTTAGAGGACTACTACCTTTTTTTAGATATGTGGAATGGTATCCCTAAAGAAATTACAAATTGGGAAGAAGATAGAATAACTAGTGATACTCCCCTTAGCTTAGATAATGCAGAGGGAAGAATCAATAGAATTTTAATACACCCTACAATCCCTGGTTTGTATTTTGTAGGCACCTCAAGCAATGGTCTTTGGATTAGTAAAAATTTTGGATCAGATTGGAATAATGTAAAAATTGATGAGTTTACTTTTGGTATTAGCAAGTTGGAATTATCTGGAATTGATCTAAATAGTTTAATGCTGATTTCAGGAGATCAAAAAATAAAAGATATTAGTAAATCTCAATTTAGTGGGCTTTATCTCTCCAATGATTTAGGCAATTCTTTTAGTAGAATTGATATTTCGAATTTAAAATATATTCCATCAGATGTAACCCCTTTTGGAAATGATTTTATCATCTCTACAAAAAATGAAATCTTCAGATATAATATAGAATTAGGTTCATTCTTGCAGATAAATTATGAGTTTCAATCTAATTTTAATATTTATAAAATAATTAATTATGATAATGAATATCTTGGTATTTGCTCCAGAGATTCTATCTTTAATAGTTCTAAATATCAAATTGCTAGAATTGTTGATGATTCTTTAAAAATAATTTATGAGCTTAAAAACCCAGATCCAAATGTTTTATTTGTTCCTGAACTGTCCTTCGATCTAAATAGCAAAACTTATGAAACAAAACTACTTCAAATAAAAGATAATGTTTCTAGTAAATTAGTAACAATAACCATGGACTCCGAAGAGAACATTAGTATTGATAATATTGAACTTGAAGATGATTTTATTCAATGGCAAGGGGATTATAACAATGCTATAAAGGTCTCTCCTACCGACAGTAAAATAATTTATGCAGGTGGAGTAAATATAAATTTATCTACTGATAATGGACTCACGTGGAAAAAGAATTCAAAAAATGTTCATGTCGATTTGCATGACATAGCTTATGATGAATTTACTGGAGAAGTATTTGCAGCCACTGATGGCGGTCTTTACAGTCAAAATTTACTTGATACAATTTGGAGATACAGATCAGAGGGTGTAACTGCTGGTCAATTTTTTTGGGGAGATGTTTCTAGGTTCAATCCTAATGAATTTGTTGGTGGTAAAATGGATAATGGGTCATTTTATAAAGACTACAATTCTATATTAGCAGTTGGTGGAGGAGATGGTATGCAGTGTTTCTTCTCGGAAAAAAATCCTACAAGCCTTTACAATTCACTTCAAAATTCAAGAATTTCTAAATTTGATTCTCAAAACAATCTTATCACTACACTCGATTGGGACACATTGAAAACTACTAGAAGACCTTGGATGACAAAGTTTAACATTTCTAATGATTCGATATGGTTATATCAGGATGATATTTGGATGTACAACAATAATGAAAAATCTTGGCAAAACTTAACTAATCTCTCTGATAGCATTACTTTTGCAGAAAAAATTGAAGAGTATGTTTACTTTCAAACTAATAAGGGTGAGATTTATCAATTTAAGAATAAATCAAAAAAGCTAATATTTAATCTAAACAATTTAGAATTGCAGATAAAAGACTTTTATTTGGAACAAAATCTTCTAATCGGGATAAGTTCAGATGAGAAAAATATCATATCTATTTTTGATTTAGAAAATAATTCTCTTTTAAATCAAATAGAATTATTGGAAGGGACTAAGATAAATTGTATTGAAAAGTTCAACAACAATTATTTACTTGGAACAGATGATGGCGTATTTTCAATAAATGATAAATTTGAAATAAACTCGTTGATAAATTTATATGACGACAATTATCCAATCCGTGGAGTAAGAAGATTAATTGTAAAACCAAAATTTGGTTATGTATATGCATTTACATTTGGTCAAGATCTTAGAAAACTAAAAATAAATGATTGCTCAGGTAAATTAATACAAACAAATATTAGTGGTACAATTTTTAAGTGCCCAGAAATAAGTTTATTATATAATGTAGATAAAATTGAAAAGGGTATTAACTATAAATTAAGCTCTATGCAATCAATTAGTTCAACTTTTATAGATAAGCAAGGCAAATTTTACTTCACAGGTGAGAACGAGGATTGTTTAATTGTATCCGAAAAATTAATAGTTAAGAACTATGAAGTTCCCCATTTATCTACAAAAAGCCAATCATTAAATAATATAATATGTGATAATAATCCAATTACTTTATCAATCATCTCAGATTCAAGTTTAATCAGCAAAAATTTAATTTGGAATACAGGAGAAATAGGAAGTGAAATTGAAGTTTTTACTGCTGGTAGTTATTGGGCAAGTTATTTAAGTTCAAATGGATGTTTAGTTTATTCTGATACTATTAATGTATATTCTTCAAGTGAAAGTAATTTTGTAAGACCAAATATTATTTTGCTAAATGGCAAGTTGCAAACTGAAAATGGAAAAAAAGTAAACTGGTTTTTAAACGATTCTCTTATTAAGTTGTCTAGTAATTTAATTAATAAACCTGCTTTTGGTAGCTATAAAGCGATTTATTTAAACGATACATGTTCACTTTGGAGCAATGAATATATTTTTAAGGACACAGGGCAAATTAAAATTTCTCCAAACCTGGTTTTTGAATCTATTAATGTTGATATATTAATTGATTTACAAAACCCATTTGAAATTGTTATTACAGACCAAAATGGAAAACAAATATTTAATAGAACTTTTTACTCCAAAGGGTATAATCATATAAGTATTGATGCGTCTAAATTTGCATTAGGTCAGTATTACCTATCGCTAAAAAGTAAATCTATTTATAAAAATCTCAAGTTTATCAAAGAGAAATAATCAGGAAAAATAATGTTTAAAATTTCAATATTACTACTTGTTATAACAGGGTTCTTAAACTCTCAAGAAAAATATTCAGAAAGTGTACAAGAAGTTGTTAATTGGGTTGAAGAGCAAGAAGGAAAACCTATCCATGAAGTAGCTAGATACAAACCAATAAAAAGATGGTTGCATAAATGGGGAAATAGAATTCACGATGAAGAATTCCCAGATGTTCCAGCATTATTTGAGATAGTTAAACAAGAAAAATCTAAATCAAATAGCAATAATCTCTTAACATTAGATAAAGTTTGGAAATCCGTTGGTCCAGTAAAGCCACCAAACGAGTACGGAGTTGGTAGGGTAAACAGAATAAAATTCCATCCTAATGACCCATCTACAATATTTATTGCTACAGCGGGTGGCGGTGTTTGGAAATCAACAAATAGTGGAAACAATTGGTTCATATTACCAACTTCAGATTTTCTATCGATGTCTTATTCTGATTTAGTTATTTCACCAAGTAATCCAAATGTAATATACTTAGCAAGTGGAGATGCTAATGCTGGTTTTCTGAATGGAAACTATTATAGTGTAGGTGTATTGAAATCAATAGATGGTGGTAAAACTTTTGAAATCACAAATTTAAATTATGAATTAGCTGATGGAGTTTTAACAAGTTCTATTTTAGTAGATCCAACTAACCCTGATATAGTTATTGTAGGAACATCTGAGGGTATGTACAAAAGTACTGATGGTGGAGATAGTTGGTTGGAAACAAGTAATAAGCCAATAAAAGATTTGGAATTTTTACCAAACGATAAAAATGTTGTTTTAGCAAGTACATATAATAGAAATGGAAGTGCTGAAATTTTAAGATCTACAGACCAAGGTGATACTTGGACAAGTGTTTTTGGTTTGAACCAAGCAATAAGAATTGAACTTGCAACATCACCTAATCATAGTGATTATATTGCAGCAGTTGCATCAGAGGTAAGACCTTATAACTTTTTAGCTCTAGCCATTTCAGAGAATGGTGGAGAAAGCTTTGAAATTGTAGCTGATAAATCAGATTCGCCTAATATTATCTCAAGAGGAGATTATCCTGATAATGTTGACGATACTGACCAAGGTTGGTATGATATGTGTATTTCAATTAGCCCAAATGATAAGGATTCTATTTATGTTGGTGGCTTAGAGACTTGGGTGACTGGTAATGCTGGCGAAACATGGGATATGCTAGATATTAATATTCATGTTGATCAACATTATTCAATTGTTTCCCCTAACGGAAACACTCTATATTTAGCTAATGATGGTGGCTTCTATGCTATGGATAGAGAGCTAACTTTAACAGAAATGAGATCTGATGATTTAAATATTAGTCAATTTTACAAATGTGATTTATCTACAGATTTGAGGTACAAGATTGGTGGCACCCAAGATAATGCGACTTTTGTAAATGATAGAGAGAGTAACAATTGGTTGAGAGTATTATCGGGTGATGGAATGGATTGCCATATAGATCCAGAAAATGTCAGAAATTGGTATGGTTCATCTCAATATGGTTTCTTCAGATACTCTAGAAATGCAGGTCAAGATTGGAGACAACTTTTAAGTACATTCAGAATTCGTTCGGATTTTGAAATTGAAGAAACTGGTGCGTGGGTAACTCCAATGGATATTGATCCAATTAATTCAGAAAATATTTACATTGGTTATACTGATATTTATAAAAATACCAATTACGGAGAAAGAGAGGATTGGGAGAGAGTTTCAGACTTTAACTCTTCATCTCCAATGCTATATCTTGAAGTTTCTGAAAAAAACCCTGACTATATATTAGCTGGTTTTGCAACTGCTATGTTTTTATCTAAAGATGGTGGAGAAAACTGGCAAAATGTAATTATCCCTATTTCTAATTTATCTAATGTAACTTTTCACCCCGAAGATGAAACTATTTTTTATGCTACTGCATCAAACTTTAGAGGCGGTCTAAAAGTATATAAAAATGAAAATAATGAATGGACTAACATAAGTGGAAATCTTCCTAACGTTCCTGTTAATGTTATAAAGTATCAAAAGGATTCCCCTGAACGCCTTTATGTAGGCACCGATTTGGGTGTATATTTCACTGATTACGGTTCTAATTTTTGGGAAAGATTTGGTAGCGAATTACCATTTACAATTGTAAATGATATTGAGATTGACGAAGAACAAAATATCTTACTAGCAGCCACTTATGGAAGAGGGATGTGGGAAAATGAATTAATCTATTGTGACAATCCAACATTTTCGATAATTGCAAATGGTGAAACTGAATTTTGCGAAGGCAAATCAGTAACATTATCAATTGAAAACCCATCTAGTTCAGTTCAGTATCTTTGGTCAAATAATGAAGTTGGAACTGAAATAGAAGTAAACTCAGCTGGAAGTTATTCAGCTAAAATAATTGGAAGTGATTGTACTTCTAAATCTAATCCAATTTCTACTAATGTAATAAATGTTCAAGAAATTGAGATTTCTGCAGCTAGGGATACTATTTGTATTGGAGATTCAATAAGGGTAAATGCAAGCTTTGGTTTCAAAGATTACCAATGGAGCGATGGGAAAACTGGTTTCACAAGGTTTATCAATGAGCCTGGTACTTATTCATTAGTTGGTACTTTATCAAATGGTTGCGAGTCTTTCACTGAAATTACAATTTATGAAGCTAATCCAGATATTCCATCTGTAATTAACAATTCTAATACTTTATCAAGTGATTTATCTTCATCTGCAGATTACCAGTGGTATCTTGATGGCAACCCTATCGATGATTCAAATTCAAGATCTTTCACCGCAAAAGTTTCTGGAGATTATTCTGTTGAAATCACATCAAACTTTGGTTGTATTGTAAAATCCGAAGAAGAAGCTGTTATCATCGCCTCTTTGGAAATTTCAGAAAATAAATTTGAAATCATACCAAATCCCAACAACGGGCAATTTGAATTAAGAAGCGATTATTTTAACAATGATTTTTATCAATTATCAATATTAAATTTACAAGGGCAGGTAATTTTCAACAAGAATAATCTTTTACTTTCAGAAAATAATAATCAAATAAACCTTAAAGCTATAAGTTCTGGAGTTTATTTTATTAAATTACAAAGTGAAAATAATACTTTTGTAAAGAAGATAATTATAGAATGATAGCATATTTAAGAGGAAACATATTAGAAAAGTCTGCAACTAAAATAGTACTTGATTGTAATGGTGTTGGTTACGAAATTACAATTCCAACAAGACTAAGTGAAAAACTGCCGGAAGTGGGACTTGAATTCTCACTTCCAGTGTTTTTAGTTGTAAGAGAAGATACTCTTCAATTTTTTGGATTTGAAAATAATAAAGAAAAACAATTTTTTATTTTATTGATAAGCATTTCTGGAATTGGTCCAAAAACAGCAATCGGGATACTCAGTGCAGCTGATACAAGTAAATTAAGACAATATGTTGTAGATAGTGACATAGTAGCCCTTTCTAAGCTTCCCGGTATTGGTAAGAAAACTGCAGAAAGATTAGTCTTGGAATTAAGAGAAAAAGCCTTTAAAATTGAATCGGACAGTACAAATCAACTTTCTAATTTTGAAGATGAAGCTTTATCTGCTTTGTTGACATTAGGTTACAATAGAAATTCATCATTGAAACTTATTGATAAAGCTGTGAAAAGTAGTCCTG
>JAONBD010000055.1 GCA_028376765.1 Candidatus Kapaibacterium sp. | reverse complement strand
GATTGATTTTTACAGCATTGGAACGAACGACTTGATGCAATACTTCTTTGCTGCTGATAGAACTAATGATAAATTATCAGAGTTATTTAACTTTAATGATACTTCTTTTTATATATTCTTGAAAGAAATCATTTTGAAAGCAAAAAAACAGGGTAAGCCTATTAGTGTATGTGGCGAATTGGCACAATCTGAAAAGCAACTAGAGATTTTACTAGGTATTGGTATTGAGCAAGTAAGTGTTTCTTCATCAAAAATATTAGAAATTAAAAATATAATAAGAAATACAAATCTAAAGTCAACAAAAAAACAAACATCAAAACTATTGAAATCCTAGTTGTCAAAAATATGTTTGATTAATAATTTTTTTATTAAAATTGTAATTGAAAAATCTACAAAAGAGAAATAAACATGTCAAAAAATAATAACTATGCCTTAGTATTAGGTTCATCGAGTGGATTCGGAAAGGCTACTGCAATTGAGTTAGCTAAAAATGGGTATAACATTTACGGTGTTCATCTTGATAGAGGAAGTGCAAAAAAAGCTGCCGAGGAACTGGTATCCGAACTAAAAAGCTATGGAGTTGATGCTAAGTTTTGGAATGTAAACGCTGCTTCAGATGAAAAACGAGCTGAGATAATAGAAGAAATTAAGACATTACATGAAACCAACCCTGCAAACAATTTAAGGGTAATTATCCATTCATTAGCTTTTGGAACTCTAAAAAGCTTCATACATGAAGATGCAAACGATATGCTATCAAGAAAGCAAATTGAAATGACAATGGATGTTATGGCAAACAGCTTAATTTATTGGACTCAAGATCTTCATAATGCAAAATTACTTGCAAATAACTCAAGAATAATTGCTTTTTCATCGATCGGAGCTACTCGCCAAATGCATAAATATGGTGCAGTATCAGCTGCTAAGGCTGCTCTAGAGTCCTACATCAGGCAACTATCAGTAGAGCTAGCTCCTTATGGGACTACAAGCAATGCTATTTTTGCGGGTTTAACAGAAACTGCAGCTGCATCAAAAATTCCAGGTTATGATAAAATGATCAAATTCGGAAAAATGCAAAGCCCATTTGGTAGGCTTACTACACCAGAAGATATAGCCTATGTTGTAAATATGCTATGTGATGAAAAGTGCAACTGGATTACAGGTGAAACTTTAAGAGTAGATGGTGGAGATGCCATTTATGAATTTTTTGAATATGATGGTGAATAAATATTTACTTTATATTATTATTCTATTTTCAATAAGCCTTGAGATATTTTCTCAAGGCTTTCCTTTAAATGAATTATTTTTTGAACCAGGTTTCAAATTTGACTATCTTACTAAATACAATATTTTAACAAAAGTTAAATCAGATACTAATAACACTGAATACCCTGTTAAATACTCACTAAACTTACCCTATATCGTAAATCAAAATATTGACTCTGAATATGAATTAAAACTAGAGCCAAAAAACATTAGACTAGAAGTTAATACTGTTGATAATGATCCAATTATTATTAATTATAAAGACTTAAAAACAGATAATAGACTTGAATCTACAATTAATATTGATAAAAAAGGTCGAGTTTTAGAATATATAACAAATTCTGAAAATGATCTTTTTAATGATGTTATAAAAATATTAAATACATATTCAACTGGAATGTTCTTGGAATTTCCAATAAATAATGATTCAATTTGGACTGTTGAAAAACCAATTATAATTGAAAGCAACGGACTTGAAATGGTGTACAATTCAACATATAAATATTCATTTGTGGGAAATCACAAAATAAATGATAAGAGCTATTTCAAAGTTGATTTTGAATTGACCCATTTTAAATTAGATATTACAAAAGAAGAATCTGCTTTGATAAATAGATTAATGGAAACAAACTTTGATTTTAATGGATATTACCTAATTGATAAAAATACAGGATTAACTAATAAGATTTTTAGTGAAGGTAGCATTAGAACTATTTTTGATTTAGGAGAGTTTAAGGCTCTTGTATCGGGTGATAAATACTACAGCAACTCCAATTTAATGATGATGAATATTATGTTTGAAGGAGAATCTTTTATTAGATATTAAAATGACTAATATTATTAACATATTACCAGATTTTATTGCTAATCAAATAGCTGCAGGTGAAGTTGTACAAAGACCAGAATCTGTCATCAAAGAATTAATTGAAAATTCACTAGATGCAAAATCTTCCAATATTCATATTACAATTAGAGATGCAGGGAAAAGCCTAATACATATTGTTGATAATGGTGTTGGGATGTCAAAAAGTGATTTACTACTTTCAATAAAAAGACATGCCACTAGTAAAATATTAACAAATAAAGATTTAGAAGCTATCAAATCTTTTGGTTTCAGAGGTGAAGCTCTTGCTTCTATTTCTGCCGTTGCTAAGTTAGAAATTATCACAAAACAAAAAAACGATACACTAGGTTGGAAACTAATTTCTGAACCAAATAAAGAAATAAATATTGAACCAGTTGATACATCAATTGGGACTCAAATATTAGTTAAGAATTTATTTTTTAATACCCCTGCCAGAAGAAAATTTCTTAGAGCTAACCTTACTGAGTATAGGCATATATTAGATACTATTAATAAATTTGGATTAGCTAATCCAAATATTCAATTGTCGTT
Source organism: Candidatus Kapaibacterium sp. (assembly GCA_028376765.1). GTDB lineage: Bacteria > Bacteroidota > Ignavibacteria > Kapaibacteriales > UBA2268 > JAJRPT01. Next base: position 5,768 of record JAONBD010000055.1, on the reverse strand, counting down.
TTACGATGATAATAATCTTATTTACAAATTAGAAAATGAATCTTTAAAAAATAGAATTACTAATATTCTTGGAAAAAAGGTATTTAATAATTTAATTAATATTGATTTCAAAAATGATTTTATTAAAATATCTGGTTTTATTGGCTCTCCAAATATCGCAAAAGTTTCAAGGTCAGGACAATATTTATTTTTAAATACTAGGAGTATTAATAACAAGTCTTTAAACCATGCTATTTCATCAGCATTTGGTCCATTGCTAGATAGAAATCAACATCCTGTTTTTATTATTTTTTTAGAAATAAATCCTGAAGAAATTGATATTAATGTTCACCCGCAAAAACATGAAGTTAAATTTGAAGATGAAAGAGCAATTTATAATACTCTAAAACATGCTGTTCAATTATGCTTGAGAACAAATGATATGACTAGCGAATTTGTTTTTAAAAATCAACAAGCTGAACAACCTTTTATTGAAAATAAATTTGATAATAATCAAATAATTAACAAAACTACTGGTGAAATAATTGATAAATATGAAGAGCAACCAGACAATCAAATAAATAATACTAATAATTCAACAAAATACCCAACAAATGAATTTGCAAAACAATCAAAGAACAATTTCACCAAAGAAATTTCTGTTTTTGATTCAATATTCTCAGACTCAATTTTAGAAAACTCGACTAATTTTGGTTATTTCCAAGTCCATGATAAATATATAATTACACAAAATGAAAAAGGCATATTGGTTATAGACCAACACAATGCACATGAAAGAATCAACTATGAGAAAGCTATATTAATGCTCGATAAAGAGCTATCAAAATCTCAACAAATGTTATTTCCAGAAACCTTTGAATTAGATAAAAAAGAAATAACAATACTAGAAGAAATTAAAGATGAATTAATAATTCTTGGTTTTCAGTTTAGTTTAAATAATAATAAAATTGAAATTTTTGGTAAACCTACTGAAATTGAAAATGGAAATGAGGAAAAGGATTTAAAAGAAATTCTATCTAAGTTTGAAGAAAACCAAGAATTAGGAAGAACAAATAAACGAGAAAATATAGCAGCTAGTTATAGTTGTAGATCGGCAATCAAAACGGGAAAGAAATTAAATTATGATGAAATGAAAAATTTGCATCAAAATTTAATGAAATGCGACACCCCAGAAGTTTGCCCCCACGGAAGACCTGTTATAATGGAAATCACACTAAAAGAACTAGATCTACAATTTGGTAGAACCCCTAAATACGATTAATAATGAGCTTAGAACCAATCAAACCACCAAGACCCCAAAATGTTAATAGCTTAGAAGAACAAGCTACAAAATTTGATGAGTTAGTAAAGCTATTACGAACAAGAAGCTCTTGGGATGCTAAGCAAACCTCTGAATCAATTGCCTCACTTTCTATCGAAGAAGTATATGAAATGATTGAAGCTATACATTCCAAAAATGATGAAGAACTCAAAAAGGAACTTGGTGATTTAATGTTACATATCTACATGCAAGCTATGTTTGCAGAAGAACGTGGGGCATTTAAAATAGCTGATGTGTTTGATTCAATCTCCAATAAATTAATCTCAAGATTACCTAGTGTTTTTTCATCAGAACCAGTTAGTGATGAAAAAGAATTAATGAAAAAATGGGAACAACTAAAACAAAAAGAAGGCAGAGACTCTGCACTTTCTGATGTTCCGAAATCCGTTCCTGCATTGCTCAGAGCCGAAAGATTACAAATTAAAGCTTCAAGAGTTGGCTTTGATTGGGATAACAAGTCCGATGTATGGAAAAAGGTTGACGAAGAACTTTCTGAGCTTAAAGAGGCTTTAAATGAGTCGCAAGAAAGAAAAGAAGAGGAATTTGGTGATTTCCTATTTTCTTTAGTTAATATTGCACGTTATGAAAATATAGTCCCTGAAGAAGCATTAATGAAAGCCAATAATAAATTTTTAAATAGATTCAGATACATAGAATCAAAAGCCAAAGAACAAAATTTAGATATTAAAAATATGAGTCTAGATCAAATGGATAAGTTATGGAATCAAGCAAAATTAAAAGGAATCAAATAGAGTATGGTATGAAGATTACCATACTCTAAATTTTTTATTTTACATATTTCTTCTATACTGACCACCCACTTCATATAAAGCGTTTGACATCTGACCTAATGATGCATTTTTTGAAGCTTCCATAAGCTCCTCGAAAATATTACCATTTTCAACTGCAGTAGTCTGTATTTGTTTTAGAAGTTGTTCAGTTTCATTTTGTGCCTTTTTCTTTACTTCATTAACAGTATCTATTGCAAATTCTTTTTCTTCTTTTGTTGATCTAATAACCTCATCTGGAATTACTGTTGGGGATCCATTAGGATCAAGAAATGTATTTACTCCAATTAAAGGCAATTCACCTGTATGTTTTTTATGCTCATAATGCATAGATTCTTCTTGTATCTTAGTTCTTTGGTACATTCTTTCCATTGCACCTAAAACACCACCTCTTTCTGATATTCGATTAAACTCAGTGTAAACTGCCTCCTCCACTAAATCAGTTAATTCTTCAATAACAAAGGAACCTTGCCAAGGATTTTCATTTTTTGATAATCCAAGTTCATGATTTATAATCATTTGAATAGCAATTGCACGCCTTACTGACTCCTCTGTAGGAGTTGTGATTGCTTCATCGTAGGCATTCGTATGTAGTGAATTACAATTATCAAATATTGCGTAAAGAGCTTGAAGGGTTGTTCTTATATCATTAAATGCAATTTCTTGAGCATGAAGCGATCTACCACTTGTTTGGATGTGATATTTTAATTTTTGAGATCTTGAATTTCCATTATATTTATTTTTCATTGCTTTTGCCCAAATTCTACGAGCAACTCTACCTATTACCGAATACTCGGGATCAACACCATTTGAAAAGAAAAATGATAAGTTAGGAGCAAAATCATCTATATTCATTCCTCTCGAAAGGTAATATTCTACATAAGTAAATCCATTTGATAGGGTTAGAGCAAGTTGAGTAATTGGATTAGCTCCAGCTTCTGCAATATGATATCCAGATATAGATACAGAATAAAAATTTCTAACCTGTTTATCTATAAAATATTGTTGTATATCGCCCATCATTCTTAAAGCAAATTCAGTAGAAAATATACAAGTATTTTGAGCTTGATCTTCCTTTAAAATATCTGCTTGAACAGTACCTCTAACAGCAGACATTGTTTCAGATTTAATTTTTTCATAAACCTCTTTTTCTAAAACTTGGTCACCCGAAACACCTAATAACATTAATCCAAGACCATTATTTGTTGGAGGTAGCTCTCCCCTATATTTCGGTCTATCTAATCCCTGATCAGAAAAGATTTTTTCAATTTTACTTTCTACTTCAGTTTCTAAATTATTTGCTTTAATGTATTTTTCACATTGCTGATCAATTGCAGCATTTAAGAAAAATGCCATTAACATTGGGGCTGGTCCATTTATAGTCATTGAAACAGATGTTCTTGGGTCAGCTAAATCAAATCCAGAGTATAATTTTTTAGCATCATCAAGTGTTGCAATTGATACTCCTGAATTTCCAATTTTACCATAAATATCTGGTCTGTGGTCTGGGTCTTCACCATATAATGTAACTGAATCGAAGGCGGTTGATAATCTCTTTGCAGGCATTCCTTCAGATACATAATGAAACCTTTTGTTAGTACGTTCAGGTCCACCTTCTCCAGCAAACATTCTTGTCGGATCTTCTCCTACCCTTTTTAATGGGAATACACCTGCAGTGAATGGGAAAAATCCTGGTACATTTTCAGTTAAAATCCATTCTAAAATATCACCCCAATCTTTATATTTAGGAAGAGTCACCTTTGGAATTTTAGTACCTGATAAACTTTTTGTAAACAATGGTTGCTCAATTATCTTATCTCTTACCTGAAATTGATATTTATCTGCTTTGTATCTTTCAAGTAGTTTTGGCCATTCCTCAACTGATTTGCGACATTCAGCATCTAATTTTCTTTCTAACTCATTATATTTTGAAATAAGATCTTTTAAATATTCTGGTTCACCTTGTTTATGTTCCAAAACACTTACTACTTGTTCAGAATCTTCAACAATATCAAATGTAGTTTTGCCTATTTCTTCTCTTAAATGATTAATTGTACCTTTTAATTGGTACATTTTTCTAGCAATACTTACTTGAGCCGATATAAACTTTTTATAAGCATCTGAATTTTCTTTTATTTCAGCTAAATATCTGACTCTTTCAGGTGGAATTATATAGACCTTTTCAGACATTTCTTTACTTATTGAAAAATTAGATTTTAATTCAGATTTACCAGTTTTTTCAACAATTTTATTCATTAAATTACGGTATAATGTGTTCATCCCTGGATCATTAAATTGACTTGCAATTGTTCCATATATTGGCAATTCTTCATCTGGAGTATCCCACATTAAATTGTTTCTTTTGTATTGTTTTCTCACATCTCTAATTGCATCAAGTGAACCTCTTTTATCAAATTTATTAATAGCAATAACATCAGCAAAATCTAGCATATCAATTTTTTCTAGCTGAGTTGCTGCTCCATATTCAGAAGTCATAACGTATAGAGCAACATCACTATGCTCTGTAATTTCGGTGTCAGATTGACCAATACCAGAAGTTTCAACAACTACTAAATCATATCCAACAGCTTTTAAAATATTAATTGCATCCTGTACATATCTAGATAATGCCAAATTTGATTGTCTTGTAGCAAGTGAACGCATATATACTCGGTCATTATCAATGGAATTCATTCTAATTCTATCACCAAGCAGGGCGCCACCAGTTTTTCTTTTTGATGGATCTACTGATATAATTCCAATTGTTTTATCGCTATGTTCAGTCAGATAACGTCTCACAAATTCATCTACTAAAGACGACTTGCCAGCACCACCTGTTCCTGTAATTCCAAGTACAGGTATGCTATTGTTTTCTTTTAATTCTAATATTTTTGGTTCAATAGACTTATAGATTTTTGGTTCATTTTCAGCGATGGTAATCAGCCTTGCAATTGCTGAATGATTTTTATCTTTTGCTTCATTAATTAAACTATCAATTTGATCGGACTCAGAATAAACAGAAAAATCACAAGTTTCCATTACGTTATTTATCATACCTTGCAAACCAAGCTTTCTGCCATCGTCTGGTGAATAGACTCTATCAATACCATGGCTATGGAGTTCGGTTATTTCTTCAGGAAGGATAGTTCCACCACCACCAGCAAATATTTTTATGTTTGATTTTTTTTCTTTTAACAGATCGTACATATATTTTAAGTACTCAACGTGTCCACCTTGATATGAAGTCATAGCAATTCCTTGAGCATCTTCTTGAATTGCACAGTTTACAACATCAGCAACAGATCTATTATGTCCTAAATGAATAATTTCACCACCCGTTGATTGCAAAATTCTTCTCATTATATTAATTGCTGCATCATGACCATCAAAGAGTGAGGCTGCGGTAACTATTCTAACATGATTAGTTGGCTTATAAGGCTTAATATCTTGTATTTGTTTTGATTTTTGGGTTTGAGACTTTGTATCTTTACTCATTTTCTGATTCCAATCTTAAATTATATCTACTAAATTACAAAAAAGATGAAATAGTAGATTCCTTATTGTATTAAAAGGCTTCTATTTTCAAAGAACTGGTAACACTTGGTAACACTTTTTCGCTTTTTAAAGTGTTACCACTTCCGTTTTTTTGCTTGCTCGTC
>JAONBD010000054.1 GCA_028376765.1 Candidatus Kapaibacterium sp. | reverse complement strand
AAATCAAGATTTAGCATCACTACCTCATATAGCAGGTAAAATTCTGAAAATGATTCAGGGTAAAAGTGCTGAGTTAAATGAAATAGCTAAGTTGATTGAAGCTGATCCCATACTTACTATGAAAATTCTGAGAGTTGCAAACTCACCTATTTTTGCTACAAGAAGTGAAATCAGATCTATTCAACATGCATTAATGCTTCTTGGCATGAAAAGAATATCCAATATTGTATTAAGTGTTTCTATCTATTCAAAGTTTTTTATGAATACTCATAAAAATGCAGCGATACTAATGGAACGCTTTTTTCAACACAGCTATTTAACTGGAATGACCTCAAAAACATTAGCTCAAATATTGAGAAAACAATTTGATGACAATGAATTTGTAGGTGGTCTTCTACACGACATTGGTAAAATGGCCATGTTGCAGGTCCACCCTAAAGAGTATTCACTTGTAAGACAACTTATAACGCAAGAAAAGTTAAATGAGCTTGCGGCCGAAAAAGAAGTATTTGGTGAAAACCATATTGAAGTAGGTCTACAAATGGCTCACCTTTGGAAACTACCTGAAGAAGTTCATAGAATAATTGCATTCTACAAATTTCCAGCTCAAGCTGATAAATTAAGAGATCTAATATCCATTGTTAGTTTTGCCGATGTTTACACAAAAGTTCGAGCAAATATGGTAAATGCAGAAGAAGATGATTTTAATTATGCAAATGTTGAAGCTTGGAAAGTTTTAACCCACATAATACCCGAACTTAAAAAAATAAATGTAAATAAATTGACTAAGCACTTAGATCAAACACTAAGAAAATCTCCAGATAGTTTTGATTTATTAAAATAATATTTTTAATAATTCAAGTCTGATAATCAATCAGTACTCTTTCTAATATTTATAAGCCTTTCCAATTTATCCCAATATAAATATTCCGTCCCATTAGAGGGCCCCAAAGATCAGTACCAAAATAGTTTCCAGCTATAGCTTGAGAGTCTGCACTATCTTCAAAAATAGTATATGAAGTCAAATTATTAATACCAAAATAAATTTCAAACCCTTGCTTTTCAAAGTTCTTATTTATCTGACCTCCGAATATCCAAAAAGGATTGTAATTCTGGAACGTATCCGAATTTTCTCTAAGAACCGTTCTTTTTCCTTGGCCGAAATAAGTCCCTGTGAATCTTAAACTTAAATCTATTGATTTTATATCATAATTAACTGTATTAACAGATTTAACTATCGATGATAATGGCTCTCGAATTAATTTTGAGTTTTGATTCTCAAAGAAAGAATTTTGTATTCTTCCAGATGTACTAATCTCAACAAAATCTGTAAATGGTAAAATTAAATCAACACCGTATGATTCTGAATAAGCATTTGAAGTTTCATAAATTACGGGGGAATATACTCCACCGTACCTATACTGATCAATCACAACTCGGTTATTAAAATCAGTCATAAAATATTCAGCTGAAAAGCTTATATTCTCTAAACCTAGAGAAAAAGAATAATTTAAGGTAGCTCCATAATTCCAAGCACTTTCCATTGCTTGTTGTTCAAAATTTACTAAACTCAAATAATTTGCATTTTCATCATATAAAAATAAAAATACATTTTCGGCTAGAGCATTTGCATACCGCAAACCTCTTCCCCCAGATATCCTTAAATCTAAATTATCTAATGGTTTGATTTTAATATGAGATCTTGGCGTTACAAAAACTTGATCTAAATAATTATAATCGGCTCTTAGACCCAATGAAAAGTCAATATATTTGAAAGACATATTTTTATAGCTAACAAAAATTCCTGGTGTAATATATGAGAACTTATTAACCGTTTCAATATCACTTATAATTTCATTTGAAAAATCATCATAAAGAAGAGAAGCTCCAAAACTCAATACATTTTTTGAATTATCATTAACTCCATCTAGAGTCCTATCTACTATTAAATTAATTTGAGCAGAATTATTGGTCAAATTAAATTCATTATGGATTTTACCAAGAAGATTATTTGTATTGTTTTCTTGCCAACTTAATGAACCAGTTATACCAACGGAATAATTTTCACCCAATAAATCTCCTCCTTTGAAAAAGAGCTCTCCTCTAGTATTGCTTATATCAAAATTACTATTAAATGAATTTGTTATATATTCGCTTTCTCTTTCGTCAATCAAGAAGCGAATTCCAACTTGTGCTTTGGCTGTATTACCCTCAAATTTAAATTTGTTAGAAAAGTTCATACTCCTAGTTGCTGGTCTATCAATTAAACCATCATTGTTTAAATCATTTAGATTTGGTATAATATTGATATTAAACATACTTACCATTGATACTCTATCATCAATTTTCTTATTAAATACAGAATTAAGTTCTAATCTATTTCCAGCATCCAAAAATAAATTTATCAGTCCATCACTTATTTCACTATTTGGCTTTTTTAATTCAACATTGATCTGCCCTGTGGTGCTCTCGAAACCTGTAGATACATCAGCAGCTCCCTTTGAAATTGATATTGATTCAATCCATGGCCCTGGCAAATATGAAAGTCCGAATGGGATATTTAATCCTCTTACGAATGATATTTTCTCAATCATAATTTGAGAATACTTTCCATGTAATCCCATTAATTTAATTTGTTTTGAACCAGAAACTGGATCTGTGTATTCAACATTTACACTTGGGTCGCTTTCAAAAGCCTCAGATAAATTACAGCAAGCTAATTTCCCCAAATGCCTACCAGTGAGAATTTCTTCATTTTGAATACTTTCAGAATTGATAATTCGATTTGGCTCAATTGCTTCAACTATAACATCCTTACCAGAGCTGTATGTTTTTAATATATGCTCAATAAATTTATTTTTATCATCTACTACCAAGGTATCGTTTGGGTAGCCCTTTATTTGAAAAACTAATGTGTTAGAGTTTGGATGCAGGTCGAACATAAAGTGACCTGAATCGTTACTAATTCCTCCAAGTTCAGTACCTAGCCACCAAACTTGAACACCTGCTAGTTCTGATTTATTGCCATCACTATCAAAACCATATACATTACCATGAATCATTTTTGAATTAGAATTTGATATACTTGTTAGAAAAACAAGCAAAATAAAAAGTTTACTCATATTTAATCTCTATTTGTTGTTAAAATTTTAGTTAATTGTATTGTAATCAACTAATTAACAGAAGAGATGAATTGTAATAAATATGGGATATTGTATTTAGAATAAATGTGGGACTAAAACAGGCATAGTCGATGGTAGAAAAATTGATTGTAGAGTATTTCTCTGGGCTAATTATTGATATAACTAGCACTTTAACAAACAAAAGGTTCACAATTGTACTACTAGGCGTAATAAATATATCATGTGATTTTGTTTTACTACTATCAGACCCTTCCAAATCACAACAACATTTATGATTGGGATCTAAATCAACTGTGCAACAATCCATAGCAATTTCACATTCAATTTCTTGTGGTATTTGTGCCTTCAAATCAGAAGTCAATATCAGCAAGAAACTGAAAAGTAATAAATAGCTTACTATATTTTTTGTAAATTTGTACATGAATTAATAGTTACGAACTTAACAAATTTTTAGATAATAAATATAGGATTCGAATTATGGGAGCTGAAATAGCTGAATTAGAACCGAAAATAGTTTGGGAATATTTTCACGAGATTACTAAATATCCTAGACCTTCTAAGAAAGAAGAGAAAATAATAGCTTATTGTGAGCAATTAGCCGAAAAATTAAACCTGCCACTCAAAAAAGACAAACTTGGCAATATTGTAATTTCTAAACCTGCTACTCCTGGAATGGAAGATAGAAAAGGGTTTTGCATTCAGGCACACCTTGATATGGTTACAGAAAAAAATCGTGATGTTGAATTCGATTTTGATAACGATTCAATTCAAACATGGATTGATGGTGATTGGGTGAAAGCAAAAGGCACTACTTTAGGTGCAGATAATGGTATGGGCGTTGCAATGGGTATGGCAATTCTTGCTTCAAAAGATATCAAACACCCAGCTTTTGAATTGCTTTTAACTCTGGATGAAGAGACCGGGTTGACTGGTGCAATGCAATTAGGAAGAGACTTGCTTTCCTCTGATATTCTCATCAATCTAGATACTGAAGATGACCATACTTTTTCAATTGGATGTGCTGGTGGAATAAATACCATAGGTAACTACCCAATTAAATTTGAAAAATTAAATGGCGATTTCAACTTCTATGAAGTTGGGATTAAAGGTCTTATGGGGGGGCACTCAGGAGTAGAAATCCATGAAGAAAGGGGTGCTGCTACAAAATTTCTTACTCGATTACTATTCGATTTAACAAGTAAATTTGATGTTAGAGTTGCTTCAATGGATTCGGGCAGTAAACACAATGCTATTCCAAGAGAATCATTCGCAAAAATTGCTATTCCTTCAGGTAAACTAACAGAAGTGATTGAACATATTAAAAATCATGATATTGCAATCAAAAAAGAATATAATTCTATTGAAAAAAATGTGACAGCATTTGCTACAAAAATTGATGCATTTGATTCAGCCATTGAGTCAGATAATCTTTGGAAAATTCTACAATCTTTCTATGCAATGCCTCACGGCATTGTTAGATGGAGTCCTGATATTGATGGCTTAGTTCAAACTTCAACTAACTTTGCAGTAATTACAACTAAAAGTGATAATATCGAAATCCTAACCTCACAAAGATCATCTGTCGAATCAGAAAAATATAACCTTGCAAACCAGATTCAATCTGTGATTGAACTTGGTGGTGGTAAAGTTGACTTTGGAGATGGATACCCAAGTTGGGAACCAAATTTAAATTCTGATATATTAATCGTTGCAAAAGATTTACATGTAAAAAGATTTGGTACTGAACCGACAATCGAAGCTATTCACGCTGGTCTTGAATGCGGTTTAATTGGCGAAAGATACCCGAATATGGATATGCTTTCATTTGGTCCAACAATCAAAGAGCCTCATACCCCTGACGAAAAAGTTCAAATTTCTACAGTAAAAAACTGTTGGGATTTACTAGTTGATATTGTCGAAAACTTACCGAAAAAGTAAACTAAAGATAACTAATTCAGCCTCCATTTTTGGGGGCTTTTTTTTTGTTTAAATTTTATCTAAAATATTTCAATTTTTAAAGAACTGGTAACACTTGGTAACACTTTTTCGTTTTTTAAAGTGTTACCAATTTACTTTTTTCAAGTACTCACTGATTTAAGTGAGGTCTTACTTTTTTGGGCGTAAGCTACTCAACCAAAAACAAAATACAAGAAAATGGTTTTGACAGATTTTGTAAATGGTTTAGAAAATTTTGGGTTTTACAACCCTTAAAGGAGTTTTATTAAAAACTATAATTACTATTAATCTAACTATTGGCTGTCTCAAAATCCATCATTTTCAATTAATAATGAGCTGAATTTATTAGAGATATAATAAAAAAAGAGCTGCCTTTAATAAGACAGCTCTTTTTATAATAATAGAATATAATTCTAATTATTTAATGCTATAACTTTTTAAAGTGATATGATCTATTGAACCCTCTGATCCAATTGATTCACCTTTGATAAGACCAACGCCTTTACTGTAATAATAGTTATAAGTCTGAGAAGCATAAATATCTTGGAATGGTTGGTAAAAAGTATTTTCAACTTTAATAACATCCATGTATGTCATTCCATCTACTACCATTTCATCCATTTTCTCTGTAATTGTTTTCTTTGATTCAACTCCAAAAATTATTTCACCTTGAGACAAAAATGCTAGATGGTTATGCTCATCCCATGTAGTACCAACACCTTGATCCCAATCTAAATAAAGAGCTTCTTCATAAATTAATGTATCGATTTCATTAGAACTACCATCATCTTCAAATTTAGTGTAAGATGTATGCATTATTAGTTCGTAGATTTTATTTCCATCATTTCTAAAATAAATTCCATCTTCATGGAAAGAACCAGCTAAATCGCCATCAACTTTTACATATTGCATTCCATTAACAGTTTCTTCTTCTAATACTGTTATGTTTTCTGTACCAGCTGGATATTCACCATCTTCAGCTCTGTCTCTTTGCCAAGTTGAACCAACTGTTAATGGAAAATAAGATGTATTCTCTACAACAGTGTCGTCATCATCATCGTCGTCGTCACAAGAAACGAAAAATAAAGAAGCCATAGCCAGTAATGCTATATATTTGATTTTGTACATTAGATACCCCAAATTTGGTTAATAATTAGACTTAAATGTCTTGCATGAATAATGTCTAAAATTAGTGAATTCGTAAGTCAATATCAAATCATAAATTAATTATTTTACATGAAATTAAGGTAAATTACTTCTAAGTATACTTTGATTTTTCACATAATTAATAATTGGTCTGTAAATATTAATGGGCTTAATACAAAATCCATTTTGGCTTCTTACCTATTTCTAAAAAATACTATTGTTTAATGAACCTTAGCTTATAATTATTTCCTTTATAATTAAAAGTAATAAAGTAAACACCTATTTCATAATCATTTATATTAATTCTGTTTGGAAGACTTACCTCATTTAATTGTAACATTAAAGTACCTGTTAAATTATTTATTTTTAAATTATCAACTAAAATTTTATTACTAGAATTAATTGAAAGCTTATCACTAGCTGGGTTAGGAAATAGCTCTACTAGGTTACCTTCGATAGAAACCATATTATCAACTGATTTTGTGCCGGTATAAACAATGGAATCTATTGCAATATTGCATCTATCATCAATCACTTGAAATATAATTTTTGCATTAAAATCAGTATTTTCGACCTCGAAAATATAATTTAATTCATCATCTCCTTTAGTGCCATAAGCCCAATCATCTGATTCAATTTCATTATCAAGATAATAATAGAAATTATTAATTTCTATAACAGTAGGTTCTCTAAATATACCTGAATCTTCTTGTGGCTTGCAATCTTCACAATTTTGATCTTTTGGCAAATTCTGTTTTTCGCTAAATGTTACTTTGAATTTACCAAGTCCATCATCCTTCAATTGAATTTGAGGTTTTAGTGTATCCTGAACAGTTAGATCCTTTATGTTATTACCTAAGTTCCAAGCATAGGAGTTCAAAGTGGATAGACCGTGAACAACACCACTTATTGGCGATTCACTACTAATTTCATGAAATCCAGGGGTAATTTTTTGAGTATGATAAATTGCATTATCAATTACATTATCTGCTAAATCTGGATAATTGTTGGTTAGCCTCTCACCATCTAAATAAATATCATTTAGAGCATTAGCTACATTTTCGCCTTCATTTAATTTAACAATTAAAGTTAAATAATTATCTTCAAATGTATCATTTACAATTTCAATTGGCGTGGCAATCAATAGATCTTGTGAATATTGCTCTACTGGAGATAAAAGCATCATAAATGGATCTGCATTCGGTGCATTATCCCAACAAGATGAATACGCATATTGCATTACCTGTACTGGTTTACTGGATTCCCAAACAGCAAAACCGTTTATAGATGTATATGGATTTTCGCTATTACAAGCACTCGCAGCATTTGGGTGATACTCTTCAAAATCACCTGCTTTATTTAAAAATCCTTCCCATACGCCAATTATTTCTTTAGTTTCTGGATTGTACCATCTTACCTTAAACTCTGTATTATTTTCTACTGACATAATTCTAAAGAAATCACCTTTATTAGTTCCACCTCGTTCAGTAGGCATAGAGTAAAAGTTTTTACCCCAACTTTCAGTAGGCATTAGCATTTCCGATAAGTGATCTCGACCGTTTGTAACTCTAGTTGCAGGAATCATCGCTCTTTCGTGATATGATATAACACCAATAGGTTTGTCTGACTCAATAAGAGAACCCGATATGTCATAGATTCCTCGTGTTTCTCCAGTACCTCTAGTATCGAACACTTCACCAGCATCTAATTTGATAGAAAAAGAATCTCCAAGAGGTATTCCATTAACAGTTTTTTGGTCAGTTCCAACTCCGTTGATTGTAATATCAACTTTAGTATCATCTTCAGCAGCAATAACATGGAAGCCTCCAGCCCATTCTTTAACTTCATTAAAATCATAAAAAGATAAATGTCTGTATTCCATACCCCAATTTTTAATTGGAACAGAATAATATCCCTCAGATGTAACTGCTTTTGAATTAATTACAAATACAGAAATTGGAACAGTTGATTCTAAAATAATTGTTTTATTGCTTTTCTCATCTGTACCTTTAAATTCTATATCATTTGGCAAAGTCTCGTTATCAGATCCTAACTTAGTATAAGCATCTTTGCCAACTTCTACAGTTTTAATATTGCTTGAGCCTGCTTGATGATATTTTACAATTCCATCAGCATTTGATGCGATCAATATAGATTGATAACTTTCTGGTTGGTCTTCATTATCGTTCATTGGGAAGGATACTATAAACTTCTTACCCATATTATCAGATTTAATAA
>JAONBD010000053.1 GCA_028376765.1 Candidatus Kapaibacterium sp. | reverse complement strand
TTACATTTAATATCAAGTCAGAATTTAGGCAGTTACTTTTAAATTTCAATAAAAAAGCTGACCACAGCAATTTTTCTAAAAAAATTGATATTGTTAAAAAAGTATGGCAGCAAAAAAGTAATGATTTAAAAAATGTTAAGCTTGAATTTTCAAAGGAATTAGAACAAATAGCTTCTGAGATAAAAAAAATAAGTTCTGAAGTTGATAATTATGATAATAAGCTTGATAATGCTAAACAGAAATTGATAGCGGTTGAATCTGATTTATTAGCAGCTAAAAACAAGCGAAAGATTTTTAATCACAAACAACCAGTAATTATTACATTATCACTAGCATTAGTTAGTTTATCGTTGCTTTTCTTTGGTTTTTTAGGAGATTTAATCACAGAATTTGATAGTAATTATTATATTATTTTATTGATTTTAGGACTAGCTGTAAGTATTTATAATTTCTTACCTTTACGAAAAATAGTAATAAGACAAAAAAGAAAAGAAGAAATAGAAAAAATTGATACTGATATTGCTATTTTAAATAAACAGAAGAAAGAACTAAACAATGTTTCAAGTATTATTAAGGCAGATTTAAAGGCTTCTAGGATGAAAATTGACGAGTTAAATAAAGATATAAATTCATTTTATGAAAGCCTTAACTCAGTAAATACTAAACTAGATGAATCTTATTGCGATTAGTATTTTGTTAATTCTTCAGCTTTATTTTTAATCCATTCTTTATTATTAAAAATTGAAGTCAAATTATCAGGGTGGATATTTAAATCTATTAATTCTTTCGAATCTAAAATTAATTTTGTGTCATAGCTATCATCAAAAACCCATTTTGCAAGTTCTTTTGATAATCTCAATAGTCCGCATTCAGTGTGCATAGAAGAGACTTCTGATTTGTTATGATGATTATTAACTATAGTTTTAATGTCAGAATCAATTGCCCATTTATCGAGCACTAAAGAAACATACTTATTTTTAAATTTCCTAAGGTATAAATTTATTTCTTGATCCGTGAATTCAATTTTTTCATTTTTTCTAAATTCATCTATGTGATACAAAGTTACAGGCATACCAGCTGTATAGAACATAGAAGCAAGGTAAAGTGAATCAAAATCGGCTTCAGCTAGTCCAAACAGTTCTTTCGTAAATAATGATGTTGCAATGGTATATTTGATTATATCTTTCATTATTGGTATATAACCTTTCAAAATAAATATTCCAGACCTCAAGGACACTGATAATGCTATTTCACTTAGTAAATTAGTTCCTAACATGCTCGCTGCGTGATGCAAGTTTACAATTTTAGTAGCAGGTGAGTAAGCGGTAGAATTTGCTACCTTGATAACATGAGCAGTAATCACTGGATCTTTTTGAAGCAATGAAACAACTTCATTAATACCTACATCAGGGTCGTTTACCAAATAAATTACCTTTCCCGCAACATCTGGAAGGATAGGTATTCTAATACTTTTGGTGTCAAATTTATCTTGAAGATATTCTTCGAGCTTAATTACGTTTTGGTTTGTTGATTTCATATACCATTTATTATTTTGACAATAATAACATATCTATATGAAAGTTTAAAGTTAAAATTTAAAATGTAGAGAGTAAAAAATATAACACTTGTGCTAAGTATAAATGTTTCAAACCTTTATTGGTTATTCTTAACTTTAAAAAATATTGAATAGTAAAGTAAAGTAAGCTAATTGTAAACCATGTAATATAGTTAGATGTAGGTATTGATACTCCTTCCCAAGTCCAGTAATTTAATTTTATTGCAGCAGGTTCCAAGAAAAAATCAAATGTTGTCATTAATAAGGAACCAAAAATTATGAAAACTAATGATTTACGACTTGATATGATAGTAGTGGAAATTAAAAAAGTAGAGAGCCAAGCCGAACCAATTGCTAATGGCAATCCCAAAACTTGTGGTTTAAGCAATGTTGAATAAGAATAATTACCGAACAAATAACCAGTATTTAAACCAATATATTCAAAAATCATTGATGTGATAAATATAAAAGTAGAGATGAAATACAATTTGATTTTATCACTAACATTTACCTCTGTAATTGCTATTAAACAGATTATAATCATTACAAACCCTGAACTTAATTCCATTATATCTGAAAATAAGCCTAAGTAATTCCATAAACCTCCTGCAATTAATAAGAAATAATACCAAAATATTTTATTTTTAATAAATTTCATCTCCAACTAAATTCCTTTTTTTCTTTGAATATAGATATAAATGCAGTTGCTGTCATGAAGATTAAAATTGATGGATAAAATATAATTGAATAAATTATATTAATATTATATTTCATTTGTAAAATTAATTTCCAGAATATTAACAAGATTAAAATTGAAATACGAGTTTCAAAATTAGAGAACAATAATCCAAATATTGGTGACCAAAAAAGGAGTAAGTTAAATATTAATGCAGAGATATTTCCACCAAGCATTTGGTACATATTTTTGGAAAATCCTTTGAATACCTCGCTAAAATTGTTGTACATTCTAACATATATGATATTCATTGCAGATAAAGTAAGGATTTTAAAACCTTCTAATTTTAATTTGCGAGCTAATGCAATATCTTCTACATTTGTTTTTCTAAGTTCAGAATGACCACCTATATTTTGATATACTTCCTTTTTTATACATATCCATTGACCATTTGCAGCAGCTAATGAAGTCCGATTTGATTTGTAAGTGAGCCACAAGGGGAGAAGGGAATATAATATTCTGTCTACGATAGGAGTAAATGTATTTTCAGAAAAAGTAGTTGTAACGTTCTGGGGGAATGCAGAAAGCATATCTAATTGAAATTTCTCCATATAAGCCACACTTTTGGAAATAGCATCTTTTTTATACCAATTATCTGCATCAGTAAAAATTAATATATCCGAATCAGACATTACAGATAGCTGTTGGCAGGCCCAGCTTTTCCCAAGCCATCCCATTGGTCTTTTTCTGCCTCTTTCTAATTGTATTTTATAATAATATTTGTTTTTAAGAAATTCAAATGTACCATCTTCTGATTCATCATCTAATACTATAATTTTGAAATTAGGGTAATCTTGAATGATTAATGAATCAATGCATTTGGAAATTCTATTTACTTCGTTCCTAGCTGGGATTAAAATTGACACAGATTTTGAATGAATAAAATTCCCTTTAATATTATCAAGAAAAGGACCAAAATATCCATTTAGAAAAGAAATAATAATAAATAATAATAATATAAATATATATATCATTCTGATCTTGTTTTTTTACCATTAAATAATATCGAGGCATTATCAATATTAGAATCAATACTACTTAACATTGTATTCATCGAATTTTCTAAATTATTAATTTTCAAATCGGAATAATTTATATTCTCAAAACTAAAAAATACTTCGGGCTTTTCGTTATGTAAATGAATTATTTTAATAGCTGTGTGAACCAAATTAATATTTTTATTATTTTCTAAAACCTTAAGAATCCCGCCTTTGTATTTAACATTATTTTTAAAGGAGTAATCCATTTTTCCTTCTGGATAAATATTTACTATTGAATTATTTAGTAACAAACTTTTTGTGTAATTAATTGATTCAATAATACTTTTAGGTGATTCTTGCTTGATTGAATAAGCTCCAAGATATTGAAAAAAATAGTATTTTTCTAATTGATCTTCCAGCATCATTATATGATACTTTTTTTTAAAAATTGCTTCGTTTAAGTAGAAAGTAAAAAATCCATCCCACCAAGAGGAATGATTAGTTAATAGTAAAATTGGAGATTCACCAAAATTCGGTAAGTCCCCAATTAATTTAAAAGAATGAAAATTCTTTTTAAATTGTTTGAAAATATAGAGCTTGAAAATATACTTTGCCCAATTTCTATGTTTTGCTTTTATCAAGATGTTTATAGTTTTGTTTTTACTAGTTCACTAAATACTATTTTAAGTTTTTTTGATTTTGGAACAAATACTCTACCCAAAAATGGGTTGAAATTCCTTTCCATAATCTTATTTAAAATCCCAGAGTAAATTCTACTTGCAGCGTAAATAGCAAACCTTGAATTTTTATCAAGCTCTGCAATACCATCTTCGGCATCTTTATAATATTGCCTCGCTCTATCAACATTAAATTTCATTAAATCTGCAATATTAGAATTAAACTGATGATTTTTTATATCGGATTCACTAACACCATATTTTTCTAGTTCTTGTTGTGGCAGGTAAATTCTATCATTTTCAACATCTTCTTCGATGTCTCTCAAGATATTTGTGAGCTGCATAGCAATACCAAGTTTTTCTGCATATACTAAGGTGTTATCATTTTTAAACCCTAATACATAAGTCATCATTAGCCCTACAGTAGCTGCAACACGGTAGCAAAATAGATACAAGTCGTCGAATGATTTATATCTATTTTTTGTCATATCCATTTGAACACCTTCTATCAATTCGAAAGCATATTTTTTAGGAATGTTATACTCCTTTGCTACAATTGCAAAAGTTGAAAGAGCTGGATGTTCACTCTCTCCATATTTATATGAGTTTTCAAGCTCAAGTTTTAGATGATCTAGCTCAATCAATATCTCACTATTTGTTCTATTTCGTGGATTATCAACTATGTTATCAGTATATCTACAAAAACAATACACGGCATAAGATCCTAATCTTTTCTTTTTAGGAAGAAATTGAGAAGATAAATAAAAACTCTTAGCATAATGTTTTATAACAGTCTTGGAGTATTTAAAATCTAATATTTTATCCTTATTAAATTCTATCATAAAGGATTATCCTTTACAACTAATTTCTCTGTTGCCTCTGCAGATAGTAACACGCCTGGCACTCCAGCCCCTGGGTGAGTTCCTGCACCAACATAATATAAGTTTTCAATATCAGGAGATGTATTGTGAGGTCTAAAATAAGCTGTTTGGGTTAAAATTGGTTCTAACCCCCAAGGAGAGCCAAGGTGAGAATTTCGTTGATTTTTAAAATCATCTGGGGTAAACCATGAAACATAATCTAGGTTGTCAGTTAATCCATCCATTCCAAATTCATTTTCTAAGTAATCCATCATCATATCTGCAAAAACTTTCCCTTTTACACTCCAATCAATTGGGTTTTGCAAGTTAGTAACGGGAGCTAAAACATAAATACTTTCGCATCCATCTGGTGCCATACTTCTATCAGTTTTAGATGGAACATGGAGATACATTGAAAAATCATCTGGTAATACATGGTTATCAAAAATATCTTTTACTAGCTCTTTATATCTAGGGCTTAAAATTAGCGTATGGTGTAATAATTCTGGGTATCGCTTTTTTACACCAATATAAAGTACAAAACAACTCATCGAATATTTTGCCTTAGAAAGTTTATTATCGCCCCAACTTTTAATTTTTGCATTTTTTAATAATTTCGAGTTGGTATGTGTAATATCTGCATTAGATACTACAATATCATAATTCCTAGTTTCTCCATTTACCCTAAGTCCTGAAATCTTTTTATTATCTACTATTATTTCTTCAACTTCAGAATTAACAAAGCTTTTACCACCATATTCTTCAAAAATTTTGTTGAGAGCAGTTACAAACGAATACATACCACCAGTGGAGTACCATACGCCGCCTTCTTTTTCCAAATAAGAAATCATTAAATAAATAGAAGGAACTCTAAATGGGTTACCTCCAATAAATAATGGATGGAACGAAAATAAAAATCTGGTACGCCAATCTTTGAAAAATTGAGAGGCTTGAAAGTAGCCTGGAAAAATTGATTTAGTTTTGATAAATTTTGGAGCGAATTTTAACATTGTACCAAGTTTATGAAAAGATTCAGCACCTAAACCATCTACAATTACCGCTTTATAAATTTCTTTGGAAAACTCTAAAAATTTCAAATAAGAATCAGCATCTTTTTTGTTGAATTTTGCAATTTGTTTTTGCATTTCTTCAGGTTTTCCATTGTAATCAATAAATGTTTTATCATGGAAATAAACCCTGTAAAATGGATCTAAATAATGCAAATCTAGATAATCTTCAATCTTTCTATCTGCTGTAGAAAATAGATTTTCAATGATTTGTGGAGCGGTAATTAAAGATGGACCCATATCAAAAGTGTAACCTTTTTCTTTAATTTGCCCAGCATGTCCACCGAGTTTATCCTGCTTTTCAAAAATTTCTACATTATAGCCTTGGCATTGCAATCTTAACGCAATCCCCAAGCCACCAAATCCTGATCCAATTACTGCAACTTTTTTTGCCATTTTTACCTATTCAATTTCAAACTTTCTTTTTTAATTATTAGTTCTGCTGCTATTTTACCGCTTAGAGCTACTAAAGGTACACCACCACCTGGGTGAGAGCTGCCACCAGCAAAATATAAATTTTTAATATCTTTTGACCTATTTTGTGGTCTTAAAAATGCACTGTACTTGTTATTAGAAGAAATCCCGTATATACTCCCTTTGTTTGATAAATACATCGAATGTAAATCTTTGGGTGAAAGTATGGTTTCTTCTTCAATTTTTCCATTAATATCAATCCCAATCTTTTTAAGTTTTCTAATTATCTTAGATTTCATTACTTGCTTCAATGATTCCCAATCCTGTCCATTATCATAAGGCATATTAAGCAGAACAAACCAGTTCTCACAATTATTTGGGGCATGGCTCCTATCTTTTTTACTTGTTATTGATATATAAACAGTTGGGTCGTCTGGAGCTTCTAATGTATTAAAAAGTTGATTAAATTCATTTTTGTAATTTTCAGTAAAAATTATATTATGATGTTCTAATCTATCAAATTTATCTTTTATTCCCCATAAAAAAACCATTCCTGATAAAGAACTTTCTAATTTTTCAAGTTTTTTATTAGGAAGTTCATCAGTTAAAGTTCTAGATGTTTCCACTACATCAGAATTTGCCAAAACATAATCTGAATAGTATTCTAAACCAGCTTTAATACCGATTGCCCTTTTATTATCAGTCAGTATTTTCTCTACTTTTGTATTGTATTGAAACTGAACGCCTAGTTTTTTTGCCAATTGCTCTAAAGCTTCTGCAAGCTTATAGATACCACCTTTAATGTAATATCCGCCAATTCCATATTCTACCCATGGAATAATATTTAGAGTGGCAGGAGCTACAAAAGGATTTGACCCATTATAGGTTGCATATCTATTAAATATTTGCTGAACTTTGTCACTATCAAAGTACGACTCAACTGCTTCATTTACAGTTCTGAATGCATCTAGTTTTCTAATTTCAAAGAGCTTTTTTAGATTACTTACTTTAAGAATAACATCACTTTCTTGGAATGGTTCAAAAAGAAACAATTCTTTTGAAAAATCATAGATTTTTTTGGAATATTCTAAAAATTCAGGATATGAAAAAATATCTGATTCGCTTATTTTTTTAATTTCAGATTGCATCTTCTCAATTTTAGAACTTGCTGAAATGCTGATTCCATCTTCCCAAAAATATTTACAAATTGTATCTAACTTTTGAAATTGTAAATAATCACCAATGTCTTCGCCTACTGATTTAAATAGATTTTCAAATACGAAAGGCATTGTAATTAATGACGGGCCCATATCAAAGCTATAATCTCCTAATTGCAAAGAATTAACTTTGCCTCCAGCTTTTTCATTTTTTTCAAATACTTGAACTTTAAAGCCAGCATTTGCTAAATATATAGATGCTGATAGCCCACCAATCCCTGAACCAATTATTATTACTTTTTTATTCAATAATGTTTGCCTTTTAAAATTAGTTATCTTATATTTCAAAAGACAAAAAAGAATGAATTAAATTTTGGAGAAAAAATGTCAAAGTTAGTAACCCCTCTTAATTTCAAGAAATGGATTGATGAACATAGGCACTTATTAAAGCCACCTGTAGGCAACCAACAGGTTTGGGAAGACGGCGATTTTATAATTATGGTTGTTGGTGGTCCAAACGCCAGAAAGGATTATCACTATAACGAAACTCCAGAATTTTTTTATCAGCTTGAAGGAGATATGATCTTAAAAGTAAAAGATGGAGAAGAGTTCAAAGATATTGAAATTAAGGAAGGCGAAATATTTTTATTGCCTCCAAAAGTACCACATGGACCGCAACGATTTGAAAATACAGTTGGATTAGTTGTTGAGCAAAAAAGAGAGCCGCATCATATCGATGCTTTAGAATGGTATTGTGAAAATTGTGGGAATCAGCTATATAGAGAGACATTTAGCATGACAAATATTGTTACTGAATTACCACCTTTAATGAATAAATTTATGAGTAGCGAAGAATTAAGAACTTGCAATAGTTGCAATTCAGTGATGCAAATACCAAAATTACCAAACAGTTAGTAATTATTAACAAATTTATAATGAGAACAACTTGGATGCCTTTAAAACTGGTAAGTTTCAAATAGTAAAATAAATAAAATGAAGCAAGTATATATATTAATACTAATAATAATCAGTAGTTTCTTATTAAAAGCTACTGATTAGGGCTGGGTTGTAAAACACTATAATG
>JAONBD010000052.1 GCA_028376765.1 Candidatus Kapaibacterium sp. | reverse complement strand
CCTATTTCTGAAGTAAATGAATTTAGTTACAAATCAAAAAATAATAAGGTATCACATAAATGTGGTCATGATGGCCATACTACTATTTTACTAGGACTTGCAAAATTAATTTCCAAGTTCCCACTTAAAGATTCTGCAGTTTATCTTTTATGGCAACCAGCTGAAGAAACTGGAGAGGGTGCTAAATCTGTATTAAACGATCCTTTTTTTAAAGATTTAAAAATAAATCATGTATTTGCATTACATAATTTACCACGATATAATGAGTCAAATATCATAATAAAAAGTGGTAATTTTACTCCAGAAGTTAAAAGCATTATTATAAAGTTAGAGGGTAAAACTTCTCACGCAGCCGAAATAGAAAATGGTATTAATCCAGCTATTGCAATAGCAGAACTAATTAAGTTTTTTGCAAGCATCACTAACAATAGTCCTGATAGCAAGGATTTTTATTTAGCTACACCTATTTACAGCAATTTAGGAAGTAGATCTTATGGAATCTCTGCTGGTAATGGAGAACTTCACTACACATTAAGGGCATGGGATCCTGAATTATTTAATAATAATTCCAAATTAATTGATAGTAAATTGAAAGAAATTTATTCTAAATATAAGATAAAGAGTTCAATCAATTGGACTGGTGAATTTTCTGCTAATATCAATAGTCCTTCTGCTGTGGATCATATTAGAGATGCTGCTATCGATTTAGAATTAAATATAATTGAACAAAAAAGTCCAATGAAATGGGGAGAAGACTTTGGTTTATTCACCCAAAAATACAAAGGTGCTATGTTTGGAGTTGGGAATGGAATAAATAGTGCAGCACTTCATAATCCAGATTATGATTTTAATGACAAAATTATTGGCACATCAATATCAATATTTTATTCAATAATTGAAGAGATTAGCAACAATTAAAACTACATCTTATATAGAAATTTCTAAATCTGCGTTAAAAAATAATTTGAATTTTATCAATTCTAATCTATCAAAAAAAACAGTATTTAGCTCAGTGGTCAAGGGTAACGCCTATGGTCATGGGATAGAAACATTTGTCCCCCTAGCATTAGAACTAGGAGTCAATCATTTTTCATGTTTTTCGGCAGAAGAGGCTTTTAGAGTTCACTCTATAATAGGTGAGAATGGAACTTTATTAATAATGGGCTCAATCTTTGATGACCAAATAGAATGGGCAATTTTAAATAAAATTGAGTTTTTTGTATTTAATTATAACACATTAAATACTGCAATATTAATCTCTGATAAGCTCAAAAGAAATGCTTTTATACATCTTGAAATTGAAACAGGAATGAATAGAACTGGTTTCGACTTTAATGAATTAGAAAATGTATTCAATCTAGTACAAAATCACAAATATGTTACAGTTAAAGGTATTTGCACTCACCTTGCAGGTGCTGAAAGTATTTCAAATTATAAAAGAATAAAAGTTCAATTAAAAACATTTAAATCAGTTAAAGGATTAATTAAAACTAAAAATGAAATAAATCCAATTTACCATTCTCTATGTTCTGCTGGTTTTTTATCATATCCCAAACACAAAGCAGATTTAGTTAGAATTGGTATTCTCCAGTATGGTTTTTTTCCTAGTAATGAAAATTACATACAATATATCACGAAGAATAAAATAAATTCAAATCCATTAATTCGAGTTATTTCTTGGAAATCTAGGATAATGGATATTAAGAATGTAAAAATAGGCGAGTTTATTGGATATGGAACTTCGTATTTCACTAATATTGATACCAAAATTGCTATTGTGCCTATTGGGTATTCTAATGGGTTTGCTCGCAAACTAAGCAACTCTGGTAAAGTATTAATAAATGGTTCAAGACATGATGTAGTCGGTGTAGTAAATATGAATATGCTTGCAGTAAATATTTCTGAATTGGAAAATGCAAATATTGGAGATGAAGTCGTTCTAATAGGTAACCAGGGCAATTTAGAAATTTCGGTATCATCGTTTAGTGACTTCAGTAATTTGTTGAATTATGAATTATTAACTAGATTACCTTCTAATATTACAAGAACAATTATAGATTAATTATGGCAGAATTAAGAATACATCCAAAGAAAATTCAAGAAAACATAAAATCACTAAGTAATTATTTTGCTAAACATGATATTGAATGGAGTTTAATTACAAAAGTGTTTTCTGGAGATAAAGAATTTTTAAAAAATGTTTTAACTCCTAATGTAATTGAGCAAATAAACTCTGTAGGAGATTCACGCCTATCAAGTTTGAAAAACTTAAAGGAAGTAAACCCCGATATTAGAACCATTTATATCAAACCTCCAGCAAAAATCTATGCAGACGAACTTGTGAAATATGCAGATATTTCCCTCAATTCTTCATTTTCGACAATAGAAGCTCTCAATAATGCGGCAAAAAAAGCCAATAAAACCCATGATATTATTATAATGATTGAACTTGGCGAATTACGTGAAGGAATAGAAAGAGATCAAATACTCGAATTTTATGAAAAAGTATTTAATTTTTCTAACATAGAAGTAATAGGTATTGGATCCAATCTTGGATGTATGTACGGTGTTGAACCTACTTATGACAAGTTACTTCAATTAGCATTATATAAACAATTAATATCATCGAAATTTAATGTTAAATTACCATTTATTTCTGGTGGTACTTCTATTACTTTACCTCTTTTAGAAAGCGGAACTATTCCCAAAGGGATTAACCACTTTAGAGTTGGAGAAGCTGCATTTTTCGGATTAAGCCCATTAAAGAACGAACGGTTTTTAGATTTACATACTGATACATTCGATTTTTTCCCAAATATAATAGAATTAGAAGAAAAGAAAATTGTACCAGATGGTATAATCAGCGATGCCAGTATTGGGCATACAATTAGGTTCGATGATGATATGAAATCCCATAAATCTTTTAAAGCTATATTAGATTTTGGTTTGCTCGATGTTGATCAACATGATCTAAGCACAAAAGATGATGGAATATCATTTGTGGGAGTTACTTCAGATATGATTGTATTAGATATTGGGGATAACAAAACCGAAGATGGGGTAATTAAATATCAAACTGGCGATAAAGTACATCTAACACCAAATTACATGGCGGTTGCAAGGCTATTAGGTTCTAAATTTATTGATAAGAAGTATGTTTGATTTTTAAAATACAATCTAACCATCTGCAATTGGTTTAGAAAATATTGGCAGACAATAAAATTGCAAATTACTTCACAAGCTGAAGTATACAAATTCTCTCGTCTTCTTCATTTATTGTTTCAAACTTAACCCCTCCTTACTGTGTTGATTGCTTGTTCATCTTCATAAAAAATAAGAAATATCTTTGTTATTTGAAATAATATTTGGATCTTAAACGTTTAAAAATTAAGAAAAACAAATGAATAATTTAACAATAAAAATAGAAAAAGACGGACTTGAATATCATGCTTGGTGTCCTGAATTAAAAGGTTGCCATACACATGGTAAAACGATAGATGAAGCCAAACTGAATTTAAAAGATGCTTTGAATCTTTACTTGGACGTATTAATAGACCAAGAAATTCATAGAGAAATTGTAGAGCAAGAGCTTGAAACCTCGTGAACTAATTAAGAAACTTGAGAAAGATGGCTTTGTGTTTATCAGACAAAAAGGAAGTCATTCTGTGTATTTCAAAAAAGGAATTGGTAATATTATAGTTCCGATTCATTCCAAAGATATACCAACTGGAACACTTAATGCTATTTTAAAAGATTCTGGTTTAAAGGATTAATCTCCACGTCAAATTAATTTACTACATAATCTATGAGATAGCTTTCTGAGATATTTCACAATCTAAGAATTATATGTCTAAAGTGTAAGTTTCATAGAATTCAATTATACCTTTCCATAATTTAATGGATAAATATGAAGTTGAGAATATCAATATTATACTTAGAACTAAAGATAAAATTGATTTTGATTTATAATTATAAACTAATATTAAGTTTATAATTATAACAACTAAATACACACTAGCTAAAACTACATTTCGTTGTTTATTGACTATTAACATTTCTTTACCTGAAATCAATGTCATATCGCTAATATTTAATTGATCTTTAAATTCAAAAATATTTTTGAAATATAAATTATTAGTATTCTTATCCAACATATAAAGTGTGTTACTATATGATAATGAAAATTTCAGTTCCTTTTTTTCATGTGATCTAATAATAAATAAATAATTTTGTTTTATTATGTTTTCTGAGAGTAGATTGCTTCTTAAATAAAGATAAGGCATATTTACGTCATATTTATTGTTAATAAAAAAAAGAGCTTCAACTTCATCACTCCTATCATTTTCAAACTGAAATTCTCTACCTTCTACTAGATTATTTAAAGGGGCAAAAATATCTATTACCATAAATATATTGATGAAAAATAATATAATAAAAGTCATATTAATAAATATATATTTCATAAGTGTTTCTCTCTATTGGGATTGCTTTTCATCTTCATAAACATAAGAAATATCTTTGTTATTTCCACTATGTAAGTTGTATTCAGCAGGATATATACTTAGGTTATACTATTCTTTAACTTTGAATAAACTTATATTAGTAATACCTCCTTTGTAATAAACTATTTCATCCTCAATTATCTTTGCTATGAAATTATATTCTAAATAATCTGTTATTACTATCCTTACAATATATATAGAGTCATCAAACCTTTCCATTTCCATTGGAAATTTACAATTGTTTGAATCTTCCTTAATAATACCTAATATTGGAACACTTTGAAAAAGCGAATCTTTATGTTTTTGATACGTTGAAATTGTGTCATACTTCTTATAATAAACATCAGCTCTTCTATCTAAATTATACAAATCAATTACCGTTTCAGTACTTAAAAAATGTATATTAGCAATTATATTAGTGGAATCGTTTACACAAATATTATTACGATGATAATCTTTTATAGTACTATCATTTTTAATTTTATCATAAAATATGCTAAAATTATCATCATTTTCTTTTCCGTAAACTTGCAAAAAAAATAATATAACTAGCATGGTACAAAGGCTCAATAATAGGGATAATTTCTTCATCATCATCTCCTCCATAAATTAATTCTTCAATATCTTGCTGATTTGGATTTCTAAATGCTAAATTTATTGATAAGAAGTATGTTTAATAGTTAATTATTGTTTTCGTCAACATAATGTTTTAATGAATCGAGGCCAGTATTAAGCATTTCCTTTAGTCGGATTTCGGCTCCAAAAAGCAAGAATCTATTTGGTAAATGATACCAACTAACTTCATCACTTATTTGCCAAACAACCCTTGTGAATTCTTTCTCATCAAAAAAGAAAAATTCTGTATTGTAAGCAGGTGTTTCACCCATTGAATCGTAAAATATAGATCCAACTATTCGTTTATTTTTTTCTGAAACTGTAATTTCTAATCTACCATTCATCTGTGGAATTGAGTCGCTTTCCCAAATGTATTTAGAACCAACTCCAGATTTTGGACCTTTATATTTTGTTGAAACATGCTTTTGAGTATATCTCCATGGTGACCAATTTTCCCAAGTGCTTATTGTATTAGGAATATTGAACACATTATTAATGTCACTATTTATTGATATTTCTTGGTTTACTTTAATCTCTGTTGGCAAGAATAAAAAAGCGGAAGCAAACCCCAGTAAAATTAAAACACCAATTATTTTGAATGGATTTATTTTCATACTACCTCATTATATGCTACGTACATACAAACATCTTCAAGATATTCAATATCATTTTGCATCGCGAGATGTTTAGCTTCTTCGTTATGGATTCCTAACTGAAGCCAAATAAGCTCAACATCACCTTTTTCATTTCTTCTTTTTATAGCCTCCTTCACAATTTCTACTGCATTTTCAGATGGTCTGAATACATTTACAATATCAATTCTATCTGGGATTGCTAAGAGATTAGGGTAGGCTTTCACCTTTAAAATGCTATCTGCAAGGGGATTAACTGGTATAACATTATACCCCTGCTTTTTCATAAAAGAAGGTACAGTAAAAGATGGCTTTGAAAGATGCCTAGACATTCCGACAACAGCTATATTTTTATATGATTCGAATATTTCTTTGTAGTTCATCATGCAAAAGTATTATTAATATTTGAGTTTAGCAAAGTAAATCAAAATACTAACACAAATATAGTAGCTTTAGTTGATTATGAAAAATAATTACACTTGAAAATTAGTCTAATTTTTTGATGAGTTGAGGAGTCACATTTTTGATTTGAATTTTTAAATTTAGAAGAATTGATAATTAGGTAATAAAGCTGTAACTAGCAGAAATTAAAAACCATTGGATTTTAGAAATTATTTCACTATCTCTCAAATATTAAAACATCCTGAAAAAATATACCTGGGTTTTCTTTCCAATTACCTGGATATTTTTCAATCAATTTTAATCCTGATTCTTTTATCAGCTGATTAATCCCATCTGTACTAATTGCAATGGCATCTTCTGGATTTTTTGCCCAAGTTGTAGTAAACCAATTTTTTGAATTGTAAGCCTCTTCTTTAAAAAGCCATTCTAATTGGTTAGTGAAATTAAATCTTGATGTAGAGTTACTTCTTTTTTTGAGGGAGGCAAGATAATCTTCATCTAGGATAAAAAAAGTTATGATTGCACGACCACCTTTTTTTAGGACTCGATAGATTTCTTTAAAGTAAAACAATGCATCAGTTTCTGATAAATGAGTCCAAACAGACAATGCGGTGACCAAATCCTTAGTATTATCTTCTACTGGCCATTCTTGTAAAGTTTTAGATTGATTATCGGCATAAGAAGGATTGGAAATATCAAAATGGATAAAATCATATTGAGAATTGTTATAATGAGATCTACAAAAATCAATATCTTCTTTCATTACATCAATGCCGGTATAATTACCACCATCAGTAATAAATGGTTCTGAGGCTATACCAAGCAAACCAGTTCCACACCCAATATCAAGAATATTATTAGAATATTTTTTAGTTAGGTTCTGATAAAATAAAGTCTGAAAAATTCCAATAACGTGAGCCCATTCAGAATAGGCTAACTTTCCGCCTCTTCTGTTATTTAAATCTGGAATTAATCTTATATTTTTTGTTCTTCGTATGTGTGTTTTATCAATGTCTCTGAACGATTCATCAATTTTGATAACACCCTCTGGGAATTGACTTTCTGAAATCATTATTTAATCCATTTCATCAACTAATTTTTTTGCCATCGTGTAAGCTCCATTTAATGCTGTACCATTTGGTTCTTTAAGTTCTAAATCTGGATCATTATTAATTTCTTCAATTAAAAGTTTAGCTAGCAATGTATTATTATCGATAATGCCGCCCATCAATATAACAGGCACTCTATTTTTATAATGTTTTTTTAGAGCCTGTGGTAGCTCGACTAAATGCTTCGCAGATCTTTGAATAATATCAAGAGCTATTTTGTCGCCATCTTCTGCACATTTCATAACTGATGGTGTTAACATCTGGTATTTAAATCCACCTTCGTTATATGCTTTTACAATTGTTCTTGGTCTATCAATATTAATTGTTGGATATAAGTTACCAACCATTTCGACTAATGTAGTTGGACCTCCTCTACCATCCAAGGCTCTAACGACAGCTGTAAGAGCTTCACGACCAATCCAAGCACCAGAACCTTCATCATCAAGTTCGATACCCCAACCGCCGCATCTTTCTAATCTACCATCAATCTTGCCAAGGCCGATAGATCCTGTTCCTACTATAGTGATAATACCATCTTCGCCATCTAATGCACCTTCTAAGGCAATTTCAGCGTCTGATGTCACAATAAGATCATTAAACTCAAAATTAAAGCCTCTACCTAATGTTTTTAGCAAGTGTGCAGCACGTAATTTTTCTTCTTCGAGCCAAACACCAGCAAGCCCAATTACAAGTGCGTCAATTTCATGATGTTCAACATTAGCTTGAGCACACAAATCAATTATTACATTCAATGTTCTCTCGCATGCTTCGCCAACTCCAACAGCTCCAATTCTTGTTGTTCCAGTTTTTGAAACAGCCTTTATTTCTTCATGTTGAAACAAAGCACCTCTTGTATGAGTGCCACCACCGTCAATTGCTATAATTGTAAAATCACTTTTTGAAGACATTAATTCCTCGTTATTTTTCTTTTAGGATATGAATTTATTTGCTATTGTAAAAGCATATATTATGCCAAATTGATGTTGTTTTTAGAAATGAAATAAATAAAAATATGAAGATCAATTTGATAGGATTATACACAATTCTACTGGGCAAACCAGCTGGCATTGTGGTTCATCATAAAAACCAACACATTCTACGCAGGTCTCGGCATCAATTTCAAAATAATCATCCCCTTGAGATATAGCCTCTGTTGGGCAAGAACGTTCACATCTTGCACAGTTGACACATTTTTCTGTAATAAATAAGGACATACAATAAAATTATATTAAGTGTGTGTTGAATAACAAAATTTGTTGAACTTAATAAATTAAAACATGAAAATACTATTAAATGAAAACACCACATCTAATTTCAAAGTTTATCTTTGTAGATATTCTGATGATATTAGTAATTTAGATCTATCTG
>JAONBD010000051.1 GCA_028376765.1 Candidatus Kapaibacterium sp. | reverse complement strand
AGGACTGTATTATGATACGGAAACGTAAATTCCAACCAAAACCAAAGTTTAGGGAGAACGAACCAGTTGTTCAAAAAGGGCCAATTAGGCTTAACAAATACATTGCTGATGCAGGTGTTTGTTCAAGAAGGCTTGCTGATGAGCTAATAGCTCGTGGGAAAGTTAAAATAGATGATATTGTTACAAAAGAGTTAGGAACTAGGGTAGAACCAGGTCAAATGGTTACAGTTAAAGGTAACCCTGTTTCTTATTTTAGACATAAGGTTTATGTATTGCTCAATAAACCTAAAGATATAATTACTACTACATCTGATGATAGAGGTAGAAAAACAGTAATGCATATTGTAAAACGTAGAGAAAGACTATTCCCAGTTGGTAGATTAGATAGAAATACAACTGGTGCGCTTATAATGACTAACGATGGTGATTTGGCACATAGATTAATGCACCCATCTTACAATGTTGAAAAAAGATATAAAGTAACTTTGAATAAACAGGTAGATTTCCAAGATGTACAAAGAATTGCATCTGGAGTTCCACTTGAAGACGGCTTAACTTCTCCTTCTTATATTTTTGTAGAACCAGAAGATCATACTATTGTTCACATGATAATGACAGAGGGTAGATACAGAGAAATCCGTAGAATGTGGGAGTACTTTGGCTACAAAGTAAAAAAACTTGACAGAAAAACTTTTGGAAATATTACTACCCAAGCGCTTAATAGAGGTCAGTATAGATTTATGACTCCAGAAGAAGTAAAAGGCTTAAAAGACTTAGTTGGAATGCCAACTTAATCATAAGTTCTGCATTGATTACGATCTATAAAATAATCTAAGACTAAAACTTTCAATAGTATTAATATTATTTTAGAATTAACAATTATAAAAGCTCAAGGATTGAATTTCTTGAGCTTTTTTTATCAAAAGAGAATACCTTAATTTTCTTAAATTGCAAATAATAAACAAATCAATTTTTTAACTAATGGTAAATTATAAATGAATAAATTAATTAGCCTATTAATACTGGGGGTTGTGTTGCTCGCAAGTATAAATATTAGCAAAGCGGAGGGCGATAAAGTCTTTCCCTACAATTACACTGTAGAAACTTTAGAAAATGGATTAAAAGTCTATTTAATACCAATGGAATCAGGAGGGCTAGCTTCTTATTACACAGTAGTAAGAACTGGATCAAGAGATGAAGTGGAAAAGGGGAGAAGTGGATTTGCTCACTTTTTTGAACACATGATGTTCCGTGGTACAAAAAAATACCCTCAAGATGTTTACGATTCAATCTCAATTTCGATTGGTGCAGATGCAAATGCCTACACAACAGATGATTATACTTGTTATCATCTAAATATTGCTGCAGAAGATTTAGAAATAGTTATGGATATGGAAAGCGAAAGATTCCAAAATTTAGAATATAAAGAAGCTCCATTCAAAACTGAAGCTGGTGCTGTTTATGGTGAATACAGAAAAAATATTGCGAACCCATTTATGGTGATCTGGGAAAAATTAAAAGAAACTGCTTTTAAAGATCATACATATTCGCATACAACGATGGGATATGTAGAAGATATTAAAAATATGCCTAATCTTTATGATTACTCGAAAGGATTTTATGATAAATTTTACAGACCAGAAAATTGTATTTTGGTAATCGCTGGGGATATAGACCCAAAAGCAGTAATGCCAAAGGTAAAAGAATATTACTCAGCTTGGGAAGCAGGCTATCAAAAACCAGAAATTAAACCAGAGCCTGAACAAACTGAAGAGAGAACAGCTGAAACCACTTTTGATGGTAAAACAAATCCTATAATGTGTATTGCTTACAAGGCTGAAGCTTATAGCCCTACAAGTAAAATATCTATGGCTTCTCAACTTTTGGGACAATTGGCATTTGGTTCAAATAGTGATTTATACAAGAATTTGTACATCACAGAGCAAAAAGTTACTTTTCTTTCTCCAGATTTTCCAATGAACAGAGATCCATTCTTGAATCAGATTTGGGTGCAGGTGAAAGATGCTAATGATTTAGACTATGTTAAATCAGAAGTTCTTACTACAATAGAATGGTACCAAAATAACTTAGTAGATGCAAGCAAATTAAATGATTTGAAAAAAAGAATGAAATACTCATTTTTAATGGGATTAAATACTCCTGACAATGTAGCTGGAGGGCTTGCTCGCTTTATAGCTATCACAGGTGGAATTGAAGGTGTAGAAGATGAATACAAAACTTTGGATTCAATTACTGCCGAAGATATTCAAAAAGCAGCAATGCAAATGACTGAAAATAAAAGAACTGTTGTTAAACTATTTGGTACGGAGGGTTAATCATGAGAAGTATATTAATTTTAACTTTAGTTTCATTTTTAATTTTTGGATGTAAAGAAGAAATAGTGAAATCAACAAATGCAAGTGGTATTTTCCTACCATCAGAAACAGCTCCGGCAATTGACTTTAATATTTGGCTAAATGTTGGTAGCCAAAATGATCCAATTGGAAAAGAAGGTGTAGCTTTTATTACTGCCGAATTAATGTCTGATGGCTCAACATTAAATAATTCTTATTCTGATATTTTAGATAAATTATATCCCATCGCTTCGGGATACAGCGTGAAAGTTGATAAAGAAATGACTTCTTTCAGAGCATCAACCCATCCAGATAATATTGAAGAATTTTACCCAATGTTAATAGATGCTCTTCTTCGCCCAGCTTTTAACGAAGAAGATTTTAATAGGATTAAACAAAATACTATCCAATCAATTGAAAAATCATTAAGATTTTCATCGGATGAAGAGCTAGCGAAAGCAGCACTTATGCAAGAGATTTATAAAGGCTCCAGATACTCTCACCTTACAATGGGTACGGTTCAATCATTAAATAATTTAACAATTCAAGATGTTAAAGACTTTTATGAAAATAATATTAAAGGAAATTTCAATATTGGTTTGGCAGGTTCATATAACGAGAGCCTAGTTGATAGACTTTATAAAGATTTAGTTGGTGATATCAAATACATTAAAAATACTAAACAAGTAGAAATAAATCCAAAGGCTATTGATGGATTAAATGTATATTTAATTGAAAAAAATGCTATTTCTACTCCTATTTGTTTTGGATTTCCAATAGATGTAACAAGAGCTAATGATGATTATTTTGCATTAGATTTATTTAGATCATGGTTTGGAGAGCATAGAAATCAATCTTCTCATTTGTATCAAGTGATTAGAGAAGCAAGAGGTATAAACTATGGAGATTACGCATATATCGAAGCATTCTTGAATGGTGGTTCCCTAAGTATGCCTAACCCTAACAATCCAAGAAATGAGCAAATATTTCAGGTATGGATTAGATCAGTTCCTCACCAAGTAAGACACTTCTCTTTAAGAGCTGCTATTAGAGAGCTACAAATGGTTGTTGATAATGGAATGACCCAAGAAGCATTTGAAAGCACCAAGCAATTTTTATATAAATATTCTTTGCATTATGCTCCAACTCTATCCACAAGATTAGGCTACCAAATCGATGCTGATTTTTACGGAATTAAAGGTGGATATATTGATATTTATAGAGAAAAAATTAAAAACTTAACATTAGAACAAGTTAATGCAGCAATAAAAAAATATATTCAATATGATAACATGATGATTGCAGCCGTAACTAAAGATGCTGAAGGATTTAGAACTGAATTAATTGAAAATGGTGAATCTTCTATTAAAGACTGGTATTCTTCTGAAAAACCAGAAGAAATTTACGAAGAAGATAAGACTATTGCTAACTACCCGCTTGATATTAAAGAAGATAAAGTTACAATAGTTCCAGTTAGTGAAATGTTTGAAAAATAATATTAATTTATCATAATTATAAATTAAATAGGCTCAGGTATTAATTTATACCTGAGCTTTTTTGTTTAAACTTTATTTACTAATTTAATCAATGGCAAATAAACAACATATAGATATTCTTAGAAGTTTCATTTCAGAATTTGGTATTTTATCAAATGAAGAAATACAGTTAATACTTGATAATACGGTAGTTGCATCATATAAAAAGGGTGACTATTTGCTTAGGGAAGGAGAGGTATCAACAAAATGTTATTTTGTATTAAAGGGTTGTATCCGTCAATATTATCTAATTGATGGTGAAGAAAAAACTACAAACTTTTTCACTGAACAAGATCCAGTAAATTCTTTTACAAGTAATGTAAATAAAACCCCGTCAAGATCAAATTTAATCTGTGCTGAAGATTGTGTTGTAACAGTTGGAACTGATGATCTTCAAAAAGAAATGTGCAAGCAAATCCCGAGGTTAGAATCAATTATATTAAATGAAGTTGAAAAAAACACAGGTAAATTACAAGATGATTATGCTAAATTTATCACTTCATCACCTGAAAAAAGATATAAAAATTTATTAGATCAAAAACCTCATTTAATTAATAGAGTGCCACACCACCAAATAGCAAGTTATTTAGGCATGACACCAGAGTCATTAAGTAGAATCAAAAAAAGAATATTTACAAAAAAATCATTTAACCTTACTAAATTAAAACAAAGATTAAATTAATTAACTAGATAAATATTAGCTACTTTCCTGCCTGTTTCTATATATTTATGAGCATCAATAATATTGCTGTAATTATACTGATTTGTTAATGGAATAGTTAGCTTATTTGTTTTAATTAAATGTAGTATTTCATTTAGAAATGATTTCAATTCTTTAGGTTTTAAAAGCCCCGTAGCCGAAAACACAAGTTTCTTTTTGCGAAATATATTTAATAGTAATTGGGGTATCATATTTAAATTTAAAACTGGTGTTAAATATTTACCATCATTTTCTAAAATATCCTTGCACCTAGAGAATGAACTTTTACCAACAGTATCAAAAATATAATTAAATTTATGATTTAATTTTGTGAAATCAACCTCTTTGTAATTAATTACTTTATCGGCACCTAGCTTTTTTACAAACTCAATGTTTTTATCGCTACAAACTGCTGTTACTTCACACCCAACTATCTTAGCTAATTGAATGGCAGCTACTCCCAGACTACCTGATCCACCATTTATTAGTATTTTATCTGTATTTTTTAATTTAATTATATTATGTAAAAAATTGTATGAAGTTAAAGTTCCATCACACATTACGGAGTGAGTTGCATAATCATCATTAATCATTTCTAACATTGTAGCGTCTTTATCGATTTTTAAAAATTGAGCATTAGCCCCAAAATCTGTTGAAGTTTCACCAAATACTTTATCACCAACTTTCCAATTGCTTACTTCAGAACCAATTTCTGAAATTACACCAGCAAAACCAGTACCTAAAACTGACTTTTTGGGCTTAGATATTCCCAGGAACAAACGACCAAACTTTGGTTTTCCAGCTCTTATCATAGTATCTGCAGTTGTTATAGCCGAAGATTTAACTTCAATTAATATCTCGTTTTTGTTAATAATTGGTTTAGGTACTTCAACAGTATTTATGATTTCTGGAGATCCGTATTGGTTTGCAGTAACAGCTTTCATTTTGTTTAATCTCAATTAGATGAATAAAAATTATGATACAAAATTAAGGCTTGGAATATTTCTGTGCATTGACTTAAGTCAATAAATTATGATTCACTTTCGCTTATAAAGTTTCTTTTAATTACTCGGAGCTTTGCACTTCTTGCTCTAGGGTTTAAAGATATTTCTTCTTTGCTAGGTATTATAGGTTTGCTACTGATTAACTCAAATTCGTTTTGATTTTCAATTGGTTTATATTTGTTAATATGTGTTTTGGGGCCAGCAAATTTGCGAAAAACATTTTTTACTATTCGGTCTTCCAAGGAGTGATAAGAAATAATACATATCCTTCCATTTTGTGCTAAAGTTGGCACAATGCTTGATAATGTATCCATAAGAACGTCGAGCTCACTATTAACTGCAATACGGAAAGCTTGGAATACTCGTGATAATGTTTTAGTGTGTAATTTAGCAGGGGTAACGCTCTTTACTAGCTCCACTAAATCATTAGAAAAATTTAAATTGTTCTTAGATATTGAGATTTGCCTAGCTATTGGAGAGGCAAAGGGTTCTTCGCCAAATTCACGCAATATATTTTTTATTTGTTCTTCTGAATAATTGTCGATTAAATCTTTTGCTGTATTCCCGGCATCTCCCATTCTCATATCTAAAGGAGAATTAAATCGATAGCTGATTCCCCTTGAAGATGAATCAAGCTGTCGAGAAGAGACGCCGAGATCAAGCAATAGGCCGCTAATTGGTTTGGCTATGCTGCATGCCTCTAAGTAGTCTGTATTGCGAATTTCGAGCATTGGGTGCGGCCCGGAGATTAAGTCAGCAAACCTCAATTTGCAATGAGCGATCGCTTCGGGATCCTTATCAAATGCAATTAGCTTCCCCCCAGAATCTAACTGCTTAAGGATCTCAGATGCGTGACCTCCTCCACCCAGAGTTCCATCTATATACAGACCTTCTTTATTATTGATTAATAAATCAATAGTTTCTTTTAAAAGAACTGGCACGTGATATTTGCCTGCAGTATTCATTAAAGTGACATTACTTTTTCTGCTACTGCTTCGTATGGTTCATCGTGCGATTCTAAATATTTTTCAAATTTGGTAGGGTTCCAAAATTCTATGTGATCTATCATCCCTACTATCATTACTTTGCCATCAATCTCTGCAAACTCTTGCAATTTCTTTGGCATTGATACTCTTTGTTGTCTATCTATTCCAACTTCTTCGCTCCACATTAGAAGTTGTCTTAAGAAAAATCTATTCTTTTCATCGTATTGGTTTAAAACACTAAACTTATCCTCGTGTTTTTTCCACTGATCCAAAGGATATGCTATAACGCAAGAATCTGTACCTCGTGTAAACACAAAGGTATCATTTGCCTCTTCTGAGATACTCTTTCGCATTTTGGCTGGTATATTTACTCGGCCCTTAACGTCAATTGAGTATAATTCTTGTCCTTTAAAAAATGCCATTTTCTTAACAGCAAATATAGGAAAAAAGTAACACAATCTCCCACAATCTCCCACAAGTGTATAGAAATATTTTAAACATTCAATTAAGTGTAGTAATATCATAGAGTAAGAGTGGCGTTGAAATTAAGATGTCAATGATAGAATTGTCGCAGGCAAGCTTCTAGGTTGCTAGATTGTATAGTATGAATGACACTATAAATCCTATTTGCTTCATTTTTAAATAAATTGGTGGCAGCCAAATGATTGTTCTAAATGCTATTTTGGAATAATGTGGGTAGAAGTGGGGAGATTTTCAGGATGAAAAATCAAAATTATGTACTGAAGAAATATTATAAAATACTAATCCCGATAAATAGAATATTTATCGGGATATTATGTTTAATTATCTATGTTGATCAATTAAGATTACATTTCCATCAGGATCTATCAAAGTTAGACTAGCTGGGCCGGTTGTTTTCTCATCAGCTTCGGATTCTAGCTTTAATCCAGATTCTTTAATATGTGACTGAATTGTTCTAATATCATCAAAATCTGATATATTTTGAGCATTTTGATCCCAACCAGGATTTAATGTTATTATGTTCGATGGAAACATGGATTGGAATAATCCAATGATTGCATCACCATTTTTCATTATAAGCCAGTTTTGGGAGATATCGCCACCCATATCAGAAAAGCCAAGTTTTGAATAAAACTCCCTAGAAGCATTAATATCTTTTACATTTAAGCTAATTGAAAAAGCACCTAATTTCATTTATCTATTCCTTATTGTTAATTTATAATTTTCTATCTTCAAAAACTAATTCGTATTTAATTCCATCTAAATCTTTAAAAAATAATGCATAATAATTTTCTCCATGCTGAGGATAATATTTTGGTTCATCAATAATAGTTGCACCAATATTTTTTATCTTAGGATATATTGTATCTATCTCATCTTTAGAGTTCAATCGAAATGCTAAATGATGAAGTGAGCCAGGCTTTCTTCTGTGGACTTCATCAAGTTTAAATTTCTCTCTAGGAGAATTAATTCCAAAAATAAAATTTTTATGTGGATACTCGATTACATCAAAATCATTATCATTAACTCGCCCTTTGCTTTTTTTAGACAAATCAAATCCTAATATTGGCATTAATTTATCATAGAAAGGTTCAGCCTTATTTAAATCTTTCACTGTAATTTGTATGTGATCAATTATAGGATTCATATTATTTTAAAAATAAAGTAAATTACAAAATAAATTTTAATTTTAAGTTCGGTGATGTTTTCTTCAATTAATGGATTTACAATATTTGTATAAATAAAATTATTTTAAATTAAATTTGGGAATCATTTTTTTTTAACTTGAAAATATTACCATAATTTAAATATATATCCAAGGGGTAAAATCTTTTTAGAATGGACGGAAATTGCTTCTGAAATGAAAAATTCCTTTTTTAAAGGAGTTTTATTTAATTTGTGTATTCACTTTTATATCTATTTGCTGGCGAATCCATTCAAGAGCTTTTGCTTTTGTGTTAAAAAATTTAGTTTGAGATTCAGATTTAGAAAATTTGACAACAAAATTTGCTATCATTCTTTGACTTGTGCTTTCAACTACTAATGCCATCCCCGCCCCATAATTTTCTACTAAAGAATATGCTTTCCGAGCTTTAAGACTGACATTTTCATTTGGAACTATGAAAAGAAATCCTACACAAGGGTTCTTCTCAACTTCTTTCTTTAATGCTTCAATGTCTTTTAGTGCAAGTTTCTCATCTATTAATTTAGGTGCATCTTTAACTCTTACACATTCTATAAGGTTATCTTCAAGTTTCCTTGCTATTGTAAGTTTTGTTTCGAATACTATTTCAGACATTTTCTTGTTTATGACCCTTTTATAAGGATACTAATTTACTAAAGTTTTCTATAAATACTAATCTTATCTTTCAAAGCTTAGTCAGATAGATATTATTAAGTTTTTAGTAAGTCATCCTATGAGTTTCTATCGAGCTAAATCTTACTTGTATGAACAATTATTGCTGATATGTATAATAAAAAAAGTAATTTAATAGTCTAAACCATTTATAAAATATGGGTAAGCCG
>JAONBD010000050.1 GCA_028376765.1 Candidatus Kapaibacterium sp. | reverse complement strand
GATTTCTTTTTTTTTCATAGAACTAGAAATTCTATCAGCAATGAGATTCAAAATATTATTCAGCTCTTCTATTTCTGAAATATTTTCTGCAAATGTTCTTTCTGCACCAATTGATTTTCTTATCCTATTTGGCGATACTGGATTATCTATTTTCAAATTGACCAAATCATGAAAGTAGCCACCCATTTTTCCAAAAGCAGTTTCCATAAATTTTCGGTCTTTTCTTTTTAAGTCTAATCCTAATTTTATCCCAAATGAATACATTTTCTCTTGGGTCACTTTGCCAATACCAGGGATTACTTTTATAGGAAGTTTATCTATAAAACTTTCTGCTTGGTTGGGTTTAATAACAAATAATCCATTTGGCTTGTCATAATCACTTGCAACTTTAGCTAAAAATTTATTGATTGAAACACCTGCAGAAGCAGTAAGCTTAGTTCTTTGTCGTATCATTTTTTTAATCTTGGATGCTGTATCAGTTGCAGTTATATTGTTTCTTTCGCAAAATTCTGTGATATCTAAAAATGCTTCATCAAGACTTAGAGGTTCTACTAGGTCAGTAAATTCCCTAAATATTTCCATTATATTTTTTGAACTTTCTTGATAGGCTTGGAACCTTGGCTTCACAAAAATTAAGCTTGGACATTTTTTTGCAGCTATTACCGATGGCATTGCAGACCTTACTCCAAAGGGTCTGGCTTCGTAACTAGCTGCTGCTACAACTCCTCTTCTTTTGTTACCCCCAACAGCAATAGGTCTTCCACGTAATTCTGGATTATCCCTTTGCTCAATAGATGCAAAAAAGGCATCCATATCAATATGTACTATTTTTTTCAATTGATAATTTGGCTGTTATGAATAAAATAAGTAAATTCAGATTGTGAAAAAAATAATTTTAAATATATCTTTACTAATCTTTGTTTCATCTTGTATGGAAAGCCCAACAGCAGTTGGCATAAGCGATGTACAAATACTTCATACTGAAACTAAGTTTAAAATAGTTAATGCTATTCAAAATAAGGTTTATGTAAAAGAATACAGTCCACAGGGTAATATACTAAAGTATTTACGTTTTGAAGAAAATAATGTGAAACAGGTTTCAGAATTTGAGTACGACGGTGGTACACAAATTGAAACAATCACTGATGAAAACGAGAACTCAATACGAACTGTTGAATATAAAGTAAATGATAACGGTAAAGTAGATGAAGTATCTACATACGATGTATTGGGTAATGTTCTTGGTTCGAAGTTGTATGAATATGATGAATATGGTAGAGTAATAAAACTAATTAGTTCTGACACAAATTCAGTTGACAATATCCTTACCTACAATTATGACACTGATAAAAATGGCAGAGTTAACTTAATTTCGATTGTAAATGATAAAAATGAGACTATAAAATATGATAGTTTAGTTTATAGTAACAATCAGATTACAAAATTCACTATTGATCAAAAGGGTGAAATTGAACAAGTTATTTCTTTGCTATATGATCCCAGTGGCAAGATTGAATCTGAAACTATTTTAAATGGCAAAAATGAAATTACATGCAAGTT
Source organism: Candidatus Kapaibacterium sp. (assembly GCA_028376765.1). GTDB lineage: Bacteria > Bacteroidota > Ignavibacteria > Kapaibacteriales > UBA2268 > JAJRPT01. The sequence goes on along the minus strand of JAONBD010000050.1, from coordinate 7,707 downwards.
CATTTATCGCTACACTTTTTATTAATAACCTTCACTCATAAACTACATTCTTAGTATTCCAGCAACCTCAATTTCAAAAGTTAAATCTTTCCCAGCTAATGGGTGATTAGCATCTAAAGTAATTGATTCGTCATCAAATTCTTTTATAATTACTTGTATTGGTTCACCTTCTGGAGTTGGCATCATTAGGGGCATCCCAATTTCAGGAATTAAATCTTCTGGTAGTTTGTCTCTTCCAGCAGTTAAAATATAGTCGGTGTTGATCTCTCCATAAGCCTGACCAGCTGAAATTTTAACAGTTTTGCTTTCATCTTTTTCCATATCGTAAACTGCTTTTTCAAACCCTTCAATCATTTGTCCAGCACCTAAATCAAATTCGAGTGGCTCTCCACCAAAATTAGAATCGAACACTTCGCCATTATCGAGAGTTCCTTTATAATATACTTTTACTGTATCGCCATTTTGAGCTTTCATTTTTATCGCCAAAAATTAATAATTTTCAAACTAAACAAATTTACAAGGTAATGACAAGGCTTTGTTTAAAAGTTTTAAATAATTCGACTTAGAAATTTCAATTGCACCAAGCTGTTCAGTAAATGGATTAATATATTGGCTATCTAGAAGAATAAAATTTTTCGATTTTAAATATTCTATTAAATAATAAAAGGCAGCCTTAGCAGAATCACTTTTAAAATTAAACATTGACTCACCAAAAAAAGCTCCGCCAATACTTACTCCATAAAGTCCGCCAACTATCTCTTTGCCAATTAAACACTCAACCGAATGAGCAAATCCCATAACATTTAGCTGATTGTAAATATCAATTATATCTTCAGAAATCCAGGTGTTTTTACGTTTTGAACATGATCTAATAACACAGTCAAAATCTCCATTAACACTAAAAGTAAAATTGTTTTTTTTAATTGACTGTTTCAATGATCTTGGCATTTTGGGGTTGTCTAAAGGAATTATAGCCCTTGGGTCAGGGTTATGCCAGTATATCTCTCCATCATCTTCATCAGCCATAGGAAAAAATGCCTGAGTATAGGCACTTACAATTATATCTGGTGTTAGAATTTCTTTCATTTCGCTCATATTCAAACATATCTAAAAAAAATAATTAAAACTAATATTAAGCTTTGGCATGTTATTTTCAATTAGCAAGTTATAGGTATTCTTTTGTAGAATAATAGACAGGGTTCATATCATTGATAGATGACGCATCGGTAATATTTTTTACAGGGAAATTTCTTGTTGGACTAATGATATTCATTCGTATCACAGGTATTTTTCTTACTGCACCATTCCTAAGGAGTGAGGCAATACCTCCGCATGTAAAAATCATGTTTTCAGTAATTTTGGCTATTATTGTCAATTCTGCATTATGGGATCAGCAACCAACACTTGAATTTCATTTATGGAATTTGGTATTTATAGTATTCAAAGAGTTCTTGGTGGGGATGCTAATTGGGTTTGCTGCAAATACTGTATTTTATGCAGCAAGAATGGCTGGTGGTCTTGTCGATCAAGATATGGGTTTTCAAACTGCAACAATTTTTGATAGATCCAACTCTACTCCTACAATTGTTGGTGAAATTAAAGAGTTAGCTGCTTTGCTAATATTTTTATTTCTGAACGGTCACCACTACATGATAGAAGGACTTTTCCTATCGGTAAAGGCGATACCCCTGACCACTATGGAAGTAACTGATTCTACGATGTTACTCCTTGCAAAAATGTCAACCAGTGTAATTATATTATCTATAAAGATGGCATCGCCTGTTTTAATTTCACTTTTTTTAACAAATTTAAGTTTGGCTTTGCTTGCGAGAGTTGCACCTCAAACTAATATATTCATTTTATCTTTTCAAGTTAAAGTTACAGTAGGATTAATAGTTTTAATGACAGCAATGCCATTATTTATTTACGTGGCAAAAATCGCTTTGTCAGGTTTTCAAGAAAACCTTTATACATTTATAATGACATTGTATCCCGATAGGGTCTACTAAATAATTTAAGCAAGAATAAACTCTTGCAAAAAACGGATTATGGCAGAAAATAAAGACGGACAAGAAAAATCCGAACAGGCCTCCGACAAACGGCTTAGTGACGCCAAGGAGAGGGGGCAGGTCTCCAAAAGTATGGATATTACTACTTCGGCAGTTCTACTGCTGGGTGGTTCATCTGTTTTTGTTTTTGGCGGCCCAATGGTTGATAGCTTGATGAACTTTATGGGGCATACGCTAGAAAATGCATGGCATATTGAAGTAACTTACCAGAATTTCTTAAACAACTACACAACTGTTATTGGCTTTATTGCTCTGCTTATTTTACCTATTATATCTGTAATATATATTGTTGTTTTAACAGCAGAAATTAGTCAGGTAGGTTTCAACGTTGCAACAAAGAAATTTTCTGAATTCGAAGATTTTAAGAAAATTTATCAAATTGGAAAAGGTCTAAAAAAGATATTCTTTTCCAGCAGGTCAATATTCGAGTTAGTAAAAAACTTTTCAAAAGTACTATTTTTAGGTCTTATAATATATTTCACAATTTCTGGAAGATTCGAAGATATAGTTAGCTTTGCACAAATGCCTTTCTTTGAAATTGGTAGCTTCATGTCAAGTATTGCATTAGAAATTTTGCTGAAAATGGGTATCATTTATATTGTAATTGCAATTGCAGATTATATATACCAAAAATGGAAATTCAGTGAAGATATGAAAATGACCAAGCAAGAGGTTAAGGATGAAAGAAAGCAAATGGAAGGTGACCCTAAGGTTAAAGCTCAGCTCCGAGGATTAATGCGTCAAAGAATTAGAAAATTAATGGTAGATAATGTTGGGCAGGCCGATGTTGTTATTACTAACCCTACCCACTTTGCTGTGGCAATAAAATATGATCCAACATCTACATCTGCTCCAATATTACTCGCAAAAGGTTTGGATTTCATAGCGGCACAAATTAGAGAAAAAGCTAAAGATACAGGCGTACCTATTGTAGAGAACCCTCCGCTAGCAAGGGCTATATTCCATAATGTAGATATTGATAACGAGATTCCAGAAGAGCTTTTCAAAGCTGTTGCAGAGGTTCTAGCCTATGTTTATGCCCTAAAAGAAAATTAATAAAATAATATATGTAGTTATCGTCATATATCTTTTGAAACATAAGAGAATCAATTTAATGTTAAAACTTTCACTAATATTTATAATACTATTATTAAGCACAGCATGTGCACAAAATGACCCTAATAAGGAAATTACCAACCAAGAATTGTCTGATTTACTGAGTTCTAAAAAAGGAATTGTGTTAGTAGATGTGGCAGAACCTGATGAGCATTCAGAGGCAAGACTAGAAGGAGCAGTGAATGTTCCAATTATGGGACTTAAAGATAACTTTGAGAAAGAATTCCCAAATATCAACAAAGATGATGAAATTGTTCTTTATTGTTATTCTGGTATGAGATCGGCTATTGGAGTAGAAAAACTAAATGAATTAGGTTATACTAATGTTAAGTCATTAGTAGGTGGAATATCAAAATGGAAAAAAGAAGGATTGCCAGTTAAAAGTACTGAATAAAAAAGAAGCTTTTTCTTGGTATACTTTTGTATTTCTAATCTAAAGCAAATCAGTTTGTATTTTTTTGGGAAGGCTTAGAACAATCAAACTATAAGAGTTGTCAATTTGTTCCTTAATAAACTCATCGCTTAGTTCGGAAGAGCTAATTATAGTATTCCAATGTTTCTTATTCATGTGATAACCAGGAATAACTGAATCAAACCTTTCTCGCAAGTCTATGGCAATCTCAGGGTTGCATTTAACATTGAAGCGAGTTTCGCTAGAAGTTAAACCCATTAATAAAAACATTTTATTGGCAACTTTAAATACCAAGGTATCATCACCAAAAGGGGTGCTTTCAGTTGCACCTCTTTTGTTAAGACAATAGTTTCTAATTTCTTCTAAATTCATTTTCCAATTTTGGCACGTCTTAAAGCTTTTTCCAATCTTTTACGATTATCTTGGTGCATGGGAAATAGTGGTGATCTGAAGTTAGGTTCAGGTAAAATGCCTAAAATAGCCAATGCAGTCTTTACTGGAATTGGATTGGTTTCAACAAAATTCATTTGAATGGATTCAAAAAGCTTATAATGCATTCTAGAAGCAGTTTTAGTGTTTGATTTTAGTGCTTGTCTAATTGCTTCTGAATATTCTTTTGGTGCGTAATTAGACGTAACCGCAATCACGCCATCAGCACCCATATTAACAAGTGGAACAGCAAGTGAATCTTCCCCAGACAAAACTGCAAAGCCTTTTGGTCTAGTTCTAAGCACTTCCATTACTTGATCCATATTTCCAGATGCTTCTTTAGTAGCAATGATATTCTTACAGTCCTTTGCTAGCTTAACTTGAACTTCAGCTTGAATGTTTACACCTGATCTTGAGGGTACGTTGTAAATTATTTGTGGAATATCACAAGCATCATTAATTGCTTTAAAATGGTAATATAAACCTTCTTGTGATGGTTTATTGTAGTATGGAGCAACAAGCAAGACTGCGTCGGCACCATGTTCTTTTGCTACCAAGGTTAAGTCAATACTGGCTGAGGTGCTGTTTGAACCAGTTCCTACTATAACTGGTATCCTTCCCTTAACATGGTCTATAGCCGTAACCATAAGAGAAATCTTTTCTTTGACGTTTAAAGTAGCACTTTCACCAGTGGAGCCACAGACCACAATACCTTCTACTCCATTTTCAATTTGATGATTTATCAATTTTTTGAACGATTCGTAATCGATAGACATATCTTCGTTAAAAGGTGTAACAAGTGCTGTATAGGTACCTTGTAGTTCTGTCAAAGGCATAATTTTCCTCTTAAAAGTATTTAATAATTAATAAATAAATTATTTTATTGTTTCTATTAGTTATAAAATTAGTATAAAGTAAGTTAATATCAAAGACTTATGATAAAAATTCTATAAAATATGCTTATAAATTATCCACATTTTGTAAATCATTGTTGAAAAATATCCCTTTTAAGTAAATACCCCCAAAATTATCCGAATAAGTAATACCACTTAAAGGTCTCCCAACAATATTATTGAACTTGCCAAAGATTAAAAAATACTAGTGGCACAAGAATTGAAATTAGCACCTATATATTACAATAATCTGTATAAAATCATGAAAACCGCCATAAAATTGTACATTATTCTGCTGTGTGTAGGATATTCGAACTTATTTGCTCAAAACTATGAAATTAGTACTAAGCAAAGAAGATTGAGAGATCATATCGCTGTGGAGTTTTGGGCTAAATCTTTAAAGACACCGAATGAAGCAATTGGTTCACTAAATTTAAGACTAAATTATAATAATGAATTTTTACAAGTTAATTCAACTCAGTTCAATTCTACAATAACAGATTCAGTAAGTAATAACTTTTTTGTAAATCCTTACATTACTATTAACTCAGCTTTTTCTAATCAAAATAATTTTGGAAGTATTTCTGTAATTAATGATACAGAATCTGCTGGAATAAATCTGACTCTTCAAAGTTTTGGTAGTGGTGGTGTTATTCCTAGCCCTAATAATAAGGGTAGTTACATTGGCAGGGTTGTTTTTAGGATTGTAGGTAATGTTAATTCTACAGCAGCTACAGCTTTAAAATGGTCAACAAGTACCAATCAAACATCAGTAATTAAAAACTTTTTAGGTGATGATATTACAAGTGATGTCAGGTTTGTTTCACCTTCAAGTTTCAGAATAGAAGGAGTAACTTTTTTAGCCCCTAATAAAGATGGTCTTGTACTAGATAGAGATGAAACTTATACTGGTTTTAGTACAATATTTCAGACAATAGGGTACCCAATATTTTTTGAAAGGAGTATGAGCACTTCAAAGTTCAATGCACCTATAGACGAAGATATAGCATTTGTTTTTGAATATGATGCGGGTAACGGTTGGGAAGAAATTGGAAGAGTAGTAGAAACATCTAATAGAAGTCAAATTCTAACTCCAAACTATAGTAGTGGAAATCTTGGACTTCCAGCATCAAGCTCTGGTAATATGATTACCGCTGCTGAAGGATTGACAATTAACTCAGCAAATTACAGACAACCTCTGAGAGTCTTTTGGAAAAGACCAAATGATTTTCGAGAGAGATTTGAATCAGTAAAGCTTAGAGTAAGTTTGCTCGATGGAACTATTCAAGAAAATATATCTCAGAGAACTAAGTTAGGTGGAGTTTCCGAATCAAATTTTGAATATCCAACAGGGAATTATTTTTTTACAAATCTGGATGGTAGAAACCAATATTTAAAAACTATTTCTAGTTTTAGCAACCCAACACAAATAACTATTTCTGCTTGGGTTAATCCTGATAAATATGGATCAGGGGATGTAGGAATAGTTTCTTCATCCGCTGGACCAAATGCACCTTTAATAAATGGATTACAAGAAGGAGCATGGATGCTCTATTTAAAGGATGGTAAATATCCAGCGTTTAGAGCAAGAGATCAAGAAAATGCGGGTGCTGAAGGATATTTTGTGAACTTGGTATCAGACGAACCGATTAAAATATCTGAATACAGCGATGAAATTAATGACCATTCTAAAAATTGGACTCATATTTCAGTAACTCTTAATAACAATACTTCAAAAATATATGTCGATGGAGAGTTAGTTGTTCAACAAGAAGGAAGTATAAATACTAGTGAGAGGTTGCTAAGTAGTAATCATCCGATTTGGGTTGGTGTTAATCCAAATGGAAAATCTTTAAGTAGCTATTTCTCTGGTGGGATTAAAGAGGTTCAGGTATGGAGAAAGGAACTTAGCCAATCTGAAATCAGATTTTACAGTAATTCGGTAAATCAGCCATCAAATTTTGAAGAAATTAATTTGCCTGATAATAGATCGAGTTTAGATCTATATTATAAATTAACAGGCAATTTATTGGATTATGCTACAAAAGATCCTTGGCAAAATGGACAAAATAATTTAATGTTTTATGAGGCAGAAACCAATAAAGAATTTGTTCCATATTTACCTGATTTGCCCCATTTAAAAATAACTTCTCCTTTGCCTAATGCTGGTCTTGTAAACAATTCCGAGCAAAGGTACTTGATAAGGTATCTAGGTTATGGAATTGGAAACCCCGTTGATTTTTTCACTAGAGATATAAATATTCAATATAGCATTGATGGTGGCTCTACATGGAATTTTATTAGAGATGAACAGGGAGTGGAGATTGGCGGACAAAATGCAACATCTATAGAAGCTGGTCAAAAAATCTGGTTCCCTTATTTAAATAATAATGCGAGTGGAAATCTGAGAAGTGGATCACCATTTGAAAAAAATATTTTGCTACGAATTACTGGTAGCACTCAATTCTCTCAGACTACTATCAGCTCTGACCTAGTGCCTATCAAGGTATCTCGTTATATGTCAATGAAAAGAGCTAGTGATACTAAATTAAGATTAAGCGATCACGGAAGTACCTCAATACCCAAGGATGGGTTATATTTTTCCAGTTGGATAAGACCTTATAGTTTTCCTAGTGAAGATGAAGGTCTTTTCCCATTGGTCGCTAGAGTAGATTCCGTTAACTCGAATATAGAATATAAATTCTCTTTAACTGAAAAAAGGGACTTTGCTTTTTGAGTCAGGAAATGATGAAAATAGATTTTCAATTGAAACTGATTCAAGCTTTAT
>JAONBD010000005.1 GCA_028376765.1 Candidatus Kapaibacterium sp. | reverse complement strand
TTTTTAGCCAAACAAAAAATATTCCTTGCGAGATTGATTGTTCTACAAATTTTCTTGTGACAGTATTTCCATAAATATCAAAATATTTCACAAAATCAAAGTTAACTATTTTCAATTCATCTAAGTTGCTAATAATTTCACCACCAATGTATTCTATTCTACTTTTTGGTTGAATTTCTTTTAGATTAGAGCCACTAGTACTCGATTCATAGACCTTTCCGTCCCTATATTCAATGACAAAGAATTGCTCTTTGCTTAGCAAAGAACAATTCAATGTTATAGTAAGGATTAGAATTTTAATTAAGGTGCGCCACATACTTCTTCACAATTTGTTTGTTCTGAGTGAAATTTAGTCCAGTCAGTTATTGGCCCATATTGATCTTCTATCCAATTGTTACACCAATTACTTGGTAAATCTCTTGTAGCACAGTCCGCATATTGTATGCCATATACAACCGTTTCTGTTACTTCCATACCACCGTTTCCACTATCTAAACTTGGATTCCAACAATAAGACCTTTCAATTTTACAACAACTTTCACCGCACGGAATCCCAAGATTAACATAATAATCCTGAGGCCACCAATAACGGAATGGAAATGAAGGGTTGAGCAATAAACTAGGGTAAATATCATTTACGTGAGCGAGGTCAACTGTTATTGTAGAATCAACAGTTAAATTACCAATATTTCCACTCGAAATTTGAATGGTTGTGTCTGGCATAATTGTAATATACTGATCAACTGTTGCAACAGTCTCAAACCAACTATACCCTTCTCTTAATTTATATCCTGTACATCTCGATTGGCAAGTAGCTTCATAATAAGAATAACTCTTTTGAGCGGTCCCAGTATTACAATCATATTCTAGTTTTCCTGATGGAGTTAGAGAATTATAGTAATTTTCAAAATCTGCGTTTGCAACTAACCTATATATTTCTTTATTTCTATTTGCTTCTGCTATTGCATCCCTGCCTCCAGCTACACCCAAAATTTCTGGTCTGATACCAGCATGATATTTTCCCCACAATCCGAAGGTGCATAAGAGGTTGGTTCAGTCCAGTAAATATAAATCTGTGTTTCTGTCCCAAAATATGGTGCCTTCAAAGGGCAAGTTCTTTTGCAGTATGTAACCGCCATATCACATTCGGGGTAATCTGGCAGAGGTACAATTGCTAATTCAAATTTCCAAGCACACTCCCCAGTAGGGTCATCATTAACATCTGTGTCCCAACAAGAACTAGGTGTTTCGCAGGTTGGCCCTGCAATCATAATATTTACTCCATAAATAAGGAGTAATAGAATCAATCGTTTCATTTTTATCTCTTTTATAAATTAAACAAAATACACTGTTCGCACAACATAGTGATTATTAAGGCTTTATGATTTCGCGACTAAATCAACAAATATATTTATAATCTGCCCAATGCATGTCAGCAATGTAAAAAAAAAAAAACGATCCCACCAAGCATATTATGACTGTGTGGGAAACTTAGCAAATAGCTTACATATTTCTTCCACAATTATATTTTTAAACTTCAAAATTTTTGTGCAGAAATCAAAGCCAAGTTTTTCTAGAAGGTGATATGACTTCCTAATACAAAAAAAAGCCCACCAAATTGGCGGGCTCATTTTTAAATATAGTAACAATTTTCAGTGCTTAGATAGATAATCTGCAACGCCTTCGTGCGAGCCTTTCATTGCATCTTCGCCTTCTTTCCAATCTGCTGGGCAAACTTCGCCGTGCTCTTGGAAGTGATGCCAAGCGTCAACAATTCTTAATGTATCTTCCACATTTCTACCAATTGGGAAGAAATTGATATACTCGTGACGTACAATCCCTTCTTTATCAATAAAGAAAGTACCTCTGAATGCAATCGGTGCACCTTCAAAATCTAATTCATCTTTTTCGTTGTAGAAATATTCGCCACCAAGTACGCCGTACTTCATAGCAATTGTTTTTGCTTCATCAGCAACAATTGGATAAGTAACCCCTTTGATACCGCCTTGGTCTTTTGGAGTATTTAACCATGCCCAATGAGTCTCTGCCGTATCAGTTGATACAGCAATTACTTTTACACCTTTAGCCTCAAATTTTTCTAATCTATTCTGAAAAGCGAATAGTTCAGTTGGGCAAACAAATGTAAAATCTTTTGGATAGAAGAACAAAACAACTTCTGTTTTGCCTAAATAATCGTCGAAATTAAAATCTGATGTTTCCTTTCCATTTATAATAGCTGGAGACTTGAAAGTTGGGGCATTTTTTCCAACAAGAGACATATCGTTATCCTTGATTAATTTTGTAAAAATGAATATGTCTATTTACGAAATTCATACTATGTTAGTTTAAGATTATTTTGTGCAAACTAATTTTATTTGTAATTTATAATTACTTTGGAATAAAATTTAATTTATAGGTTAATAATTTGAATAAAATTAATATATCAGAAAAGTTTGATCATGTTTTGGAATATTGGTCTCCAAAAATTATTGGTGAGCTTAATGGGCAACAAGTAAAGCTAGCAAAGTTTTTAGGTGAGTTTCCAAGGCATAAACATGATAATGAAGACGAATTATTTATGGTTATCTCCGGTAAGATGGAAATAGAATTTGATGATAGGACTGAAACCATCGCTAAAGGCGAAATGATAATTGTTCCTAAAGGTGTTTACCACAGACCAATAGCAGAAAGTGAATGTTTATGTTTACTATTTGAACCTAGCACAACTATAAACACTGGTGGAGAGCAGAACAAACTCACAAAAAACAATTTAGAATGGATTTAAATTAAATACTTTATGTATCTATTTAAATTGACCTCTTTATGTATTTCGGATTCATTATATATATTATAATATAACATTTGAGATAGATATGGCGATAGCATTACTGATTTTGAACCCATTCCATTAAAAAGAAGTATGTCTTTATAATCTGGATGATTGCCAAGTAATGGTCTTCTATCTAATACGGCTGGTCTTATTCCAGCTTTGTGGTCTATTATGTTATATTTTGCAATTAGAAATTTATCCAGATGTTCAATTAGGTAATTTTTCTCAGCTTCTGTGGGTAATTCATTATCATAACTCCAACGATAAGTAGATCCAGCGAGGTAATTATTATTACCAACGTTTAATAGAAACACTCTTTTATTTGGAACATCATGTATATCAAAATTTGGAATATGGAGTTTTAGCAGTTCACCTTTTACAAGCTTGTAGGGTAACCACTTAAAATATTCATTTTCTGAATTTATCCAGCCCTCTGCAAATAATATCCTATCAGCACTATATTTATTTTTAAGCTCTTTTATACTTGCTTTATTAGAATTAATTCTTGTATTAATAAACTGATTATTTTCAATAAAGAACTTGTGTGAAGTTTCAATAAATAAGTTTGTATCAATATTTCCAGCATTATTTACAATTCCAAGTCCATAAGGTGCTTTTATAAATTGATGTAGATAATTATCAATAATCCTCGGATTTAAATATTTATTTAGTTCATTATTTTGAGATTTAAATTCCCAAAGTGCTTTATCTTCTTCCGATGGAATAATTCTAATAATATTTCTTTTATGATGAAATTTGGTGTTTAATATATTTTCAATTTTAGAGTAGAATTCATCTAAATAAGGAATGATTTTATCAGCTTCCCACGTAGGGGTTAACCTTTTAAAAACAACAGGATTATAAAGACCCGCAGCTACTTTCGAGGAGCTGCTTTTGGGTTTATCATCTATTAATAAAAATGATTTATTATTTAAATAAAATTGCCAAGCGAGAATAGTACCAGAAAGACCACCACCAATTATGATATTCTCATATTTCATAATAAGTGTTTTTGCCAATAATATCTAATTGTGCCAGTCCCATTAAAACTTTCTTTAAAGTCATATAATTGCCAATTAATTATTTTACCGCCGTCTTCAGTTGATATTCCCATATTAAGGTACTTATGGCCTTCTTGAGCAAAGGTGTGCATTAGCATAAACAAGCCATAACTAGTTGATCTATAATCTTGGTAATTGTAATCAAGCGAACCATAAAATATATGATTCCCTATTTGGTTTACATTGAATATTAAATATCCTGCAATTAATTTTTCATCTAAAAATACACCGAATAAAGAAACTCTGTCTGGGTATAAGTCAACAAGGGATTCTATTTCCTTAAGAGAGTGGACAGGTTTTGCATTATGTTTTACTAAGTTTGTTTCAAGGATTTCATAAAATAAGCTAATTTCGTTTTTATTTAATTTTCTAAAGCTTAATCCTAATTTTATTGCTTTGTTAATATTCTTTTTAGCCTTACTTCTTGAGCTATTATCAAACAATTGAATCATTTCATTTATTGATAAATCTTTATATTTCGATAGTGAAAAACAAGTTGATAGCTCTTCATCAATTCTCTGATAATTATTGTAGCTTAATGCGAAATCTAACTGATCTAAGCTTTCCTTCCTGAATATATTTGGAGAATGCCTAAATTCTATTGTACTGATACTATTTTTCAAACAATATTCTTCAATTAATTTAATAAGAGAAAATATCAATTTTAATGGGAGTTCTTTATTTAGTACAAATCCACCATAACTAGTTCCAGGGTGTGATTTTAATACAAGTTTATCGTTCTTAGTAATAATTGCAGCTGGAAATAGAGCAATTAATTCATCATTTTTAAAAAAAAGGAAAGATGAATCATTAAATTTATTTTGATGATAAGATATGAATTTCTGCTCATGAAAAATCCCACCATTAATTGACTCTTGAATGAATTTGTCCCAATTGATTAAATCAGTATTTTCATACTTTTTAATTATTAATTTACTCATTTAAAGTTGAATTAATTGAGAATTATTTTTCATTGATTTATTTGCAGATTCCAAAATATTAACTACATCTGCACCTAGCTGACCGCTAGTTATTGTATCACTTTTGTTAATTATAGCATTATAGAAACTATCAACTTCTTCTTTCAATGCTTCTTTATTATCTATCTTAGGAGAGTACATATCGCCAATACGGTATTGCACTAAAGAATTATATATATCTTCTTTTGAATTTATATTAACTCCGCTATCATAAATTCTAATTTTTTCGGAGTTCTGCATATCATCGAAGACTAACATTTTTTTAGTTCCACCAATTATTATTTTTCTAATTTTTACTGGTGAAAGCCAATTGACGTGAATATGAGCTATCATATCGTTATTATAATTCAAATTTAAATAAGCAATATTTTCTAGTTCTTTTTTGGAATATTTTATAACTGATGCTCCAGATGCTGAAACGCTAGTAGGCTTTTTACCAATACAGTAATCTAATATAGAAATGTCATGTGGTGCTAAATCCCAAACTACATTAATATCATGTTGAAATAATCCTAAGTTAATTCTAACAGAATCAAAGTAAAGGGGATCGCCTAATTCACCAGAATCTATTACTTCCTTTATCATTTGTACAGAAGGCGTATAGATATAGGTATGGTCAACATTCAGGCATAAATTATTATCTTTGGCAATTTTATTAAGTGCTAGAGCCTCTTGATAATTAGCTGTAAGAGGTTTTTCAACCCAAGCGTGTTTATTTGATTCAAGAGTTTTTTTAGCTAATTCAAAATGTGAGAAAACCGGTGTAGCTATTGCAATAGCATCTATGTTTGGATTATCAAACAATTCATCAGCATCTTGAGTAAAATGGGTATCTGGATATAATTGCTTTTGTTTAGACAATTGGTTCTTGTCAGTATCGCATGCAGAGTGTAGATTCCAATTTTCAGAATTATTAAAATTCCTTAGAATATGATTCCCCCAATATCCGCAACCAATTACGCCAACATTTAGTTTATTAGACATTACCTATTTTGATTTTTTGATTGTGCAAGTGCTTTTTTAGCTATTTCTAAGTTACCTTTAAACACTCTATTATCTGGGTAATTTTTATTAGCATTTCCAAAATGCTTAACCGCCTCATCAAACTTATTCAATTTTAAACAGGTATTTCCTAAATTGTTATTGTAATCAGGGTGATTAGGAATTATAGATTGTGCTATTCTGTAATGTATATATGCTTGATTAAAATTATTTTCACCAATAAATTTATTACCTAGCAAAAAGTTTAGATGAGCTTTTCCTCTACCAGCACCTTCGTGTTTTGGATTTCGTTTAATTGCATTCTCGTAGTACTCCAAAGCTTTATAATAGTCACCCATTTCTGCATTGGTTTTACCTAATTGAAAATGTATATCTGGATTGTAAGAAATATATGGCAATACATCTAGCAAAATATTATTGGCTAAAATTATGTTTTTGGGATCTTTGTTATTCCTTGCTTGTTCAAACAATTGATTAGTTCTGCCCAAGGCTATTTGGGATAGCATATCCCCAGCTTGAAATTCTATTTGATTTACGAGTCCACCTTTTCCATCTTCAATAGCAACTTTAAGCTCCTCGATTGCTTCTTTATTTTTACCTACGCTCATTAAGTAATAACCATTAAGCATTCTAACTTTTGGATGAAAAGAATATTTAGTTGCAAGTTCTTCAAACTCTTTTCCAACTTCCTGAATTTTTTGATTATACAATTCTGGATTCTCTTTTTGAAGAGCTCGAGTTTCATTGAATTTGTTTAAAGTTCTATACCAAGGATCTTGCAAATCAACATCTGGCTCTGTCCAAGCCATTAAAAAAAGTACTGCAACTACAAATGCTGGAATTAAGCTTAAAATTACATTCTTTTGTTTCTGTTCCATATAAATATCTATTTTTTGATTACTGCAAATTTACCAACTGATCTTGCACCATTTTTTCCAGAGCCTGCAATTATTAAATACACACCTGAATCTACAAATCTACCATTTTTATTTCTTCCATCCCAAACAGTTTCCTTGCCTTGTGCTTCAAGTACCTTTACAATCTCACCACTTGGAGTAATAATTCTAAGTTCAGAATCTGCAGCTAATCCATTTATAGTCATTGTAAGATCTCTTTCTGGGTCAAAAGGTTGAGGGTAAGTTGTGATATCATAGGCTTGAAGTGGTTTAGAATTTAATGTTTTTACTCTAAACAAGCCCGTTGCCGAACCAATTAGAACTTCACCAGTCTCTTCAATCATCTCTAATGTTGTTATACCTGAATTTGGTAATGGTGAATTTGTTGAGTTTATAGTATAAAGTAATTCTGTGCCTTCGGAATCAAATATTTGAATATCTTCTGAAGTAGCTACCCATTTATTATTAACGGCATCTATTTTTATATCAACTACATTTAAACCATCAAATATGGATGCTGTAACTGGTATCATGTCATTTGGGTTATCTGAATAAAGAAATGCTCCTGGATTTATAAAATATACTAATCCTGTTGGAGTACCAACCCACATCCACCCATTTTTGTCCAATGCAATATCAGTTATTTGATTATTTGGTAAATCATTCAAATTAGAAATTCTTATTACTTTACAAATATCATCAGATTCATCTTCCAAGGTGCCATTTTCATTAAATAGAAATAAGCCATCAACTTCGGAGCTTTCATCTGAGCCAAGCCATTTAGTACCATCGGTATCAATTTCAATATGATAATACCCTCTCGAATCCTGACCTATACAAGTTCCTTCTGGTATATAGCCAAACCCTTTAAACTGATCATCATTTTTAGCAACGAGTGTAAAGCCTTTTGTATTCACACCATTATTTACTGACCATAATATTCCATTTTGATCTGAAATTGACTCTCCAACCTCATTAAAAATACCTGTTGTACCAGGTACAAAATCAGTTATCCCTTTAAAAACTGAATTAGAATCTGAATATATTTGCAAATCAAAAGAATCCTGATTTCTACTAAACTCGTATAAACCACTACCTTTTTGACCAACATAAACAGTACCTTCAGGATTGATATATAAGGATTTGTGTGCAATACCACTAATATCTGTATCCCATATATCTTTCAAATTATTAGAAAAATAATCCCAATTACTACCGTCAAAATACATTGTACCCTTAAGACCAGTTGTAAGCCAAATTTCATCATTATAGATTGCTATATCATTTATTGTGTTTAGTGCCAATGAATTTGGTACTAACTGGGTAGCATCATTAGAATAATTTTTAACACCATTTTCTTCTGTTAATAGCAATAAGTTATTTTCATCTTCTGACTTAAAATCAAAGGCGTCTTTGAATCTTACTGAAAAGTCAAAAAATATTTCTCCAGTAAATATATCTTTTGCCGAAAAAAATGTAACAGCATATAATGATTGATTAAAATTTGCCAAGCTTAAGTACTCGTAAGTATCAAATTCGTCAATTACTTTTACAGAGTCTTCTGCATATTCCCAAATAGTATTAGCACTTTGGATATATAATTTATTATCAAATTCGAGCATCCCAATTAAGTCCGAACCTGTAGCATTGTTTAAATTTACTTTTATCCAATTGGAGGGATCAGTTATTATTTTTCCAATCTGAATCTTAAATATACCTTGATTTTGAACAAGGATATAAATTTCATTATTTAAAACTGCTATATCAATTAATCCTAAAGTTTGATATGTATCTCCAAAAGTTTGATTAATTGATTCAACTCCTTTTTGTGGTTTAAATTCTGATAAACCAATTGTCGAAGCGACATAAATAATACCATTGTATGGTATCATTTTGGAAATAGGAGCACCAACAGAAGAAAAGTTTTTTAAATCATTGATATTAAGGATTTCAAGCGATTCATCATCAATAATATCAATTGCTCCTTGATTAGAACCACAAATGATCCAGTTGTTTTCTGGCATTGATATTATTGAAGTGTACTGTAAATCGGATAAGCCATTTAGCTTGTTGAATGTAATATAAGTGCTATCCGATGGGTTATATCTGTAAACACCACCAGTTGTTGATACCCACAAGTTGCCTTTTGTATCCTGTGTGGCTCCACTTGGCGAGTTAAAAGAAGTAAATAATTGCCAGTCGCTAAGCTGGAATTGTGCAGACAAATCTACACCAAGAAAAAGTACTAAAAATGCTAAATATTTCATATTGTGAGACTTAAATTTTATCAAAAAGATCAATCATTTCTATAGCAGTCATAGCAGCTTCGTAGCCCTTATTTCCAGCTTTAGTTCCAGCTCTTTCAATAGCTTGTTCGATTGTATCAGTAGTAAGTACACCAAATGAAATAGGCACTCCAGTATCAAGTGAAACATTGGCTAACCCTTTAGTAACTTCTGCTGCTATCATATCAAAATGGGGAGTAGCCCCTCTGATAACAGTTCCTAAAGCAATAACCGCATCGTATTTTTTTGTGTTGCAGACTTTTTTTGCGAGTAGTGGAATCTCGAATGATCCTGGGCAAGTGTAAATTGTAATATTCTCTTTAACTCCACCTGTTCTACTAATTGCATCAATTGCACCATCTTGCAATTTGGATACAATAAACTCGTTCCATCTTGTTACGATTATTGCAAACTTTTTGTTTCCTGCGTTCAAATTTCCAAAAATATTTTCCATTTCTTACCTTAATATTTAAATTTTAATCTATGACCTTTTTGTGACTCATCAAATAAACCATTACTATAAGCATGATGACCCGATACCCATGTATCTGTAACTTTCCCTTTAAAAGTCTCACCTTCAAATGGAGACCATGCACATTTGTAATTGATATTAAATTTGTTGACTTCGTACTTTTCGTTTATATCCAATAATGCTAGATCAGCAAAGTAACCTTCTTTTATATAACCTCTATCTTCTATTCTGAATAGATCAGAAACTGAGTGTGACATTTTCTCAACTATTTTCTCTAAACTGATTTTACCCTCATGATAAAGCTCTAGCATCACATTTAACGTATGAGAAACCAAAGGTATTCCAGATGGTGCACTCAAATACTTATTTTGTTTTTCTTGCCAAGTATGTGGTGCGTGATCAGATGCTATTACATCAATTCTATCATCGAGTAACGCTTCCAATATTTTATTTTTATTAGAAGCTTCTTTAATTGCTGGGTTGCATTTTATAAGACTTCCATATTTTTCATAGTCACTTGAATCGTACCAAAGGTGATGAACGCAAACTTCAGCTGTAATATTTTTTTCCAAAAGTGGAATTGTATTATTAAATAAATCAGTTTCTTTACCTGTAGAAATATGAAGTATGTGTAACCTAGCATTGCACCTATTTGCTATTTCAATAGCTTTTACTGTCGATTTATAACAAGCTTCTACATTTCTAATTAAAGGGTGAGCATCAAATGGAATTTCTTCACCATATTTTTCTTTATAGATTCGCAAATTGTCATTTATTATTTGCTCATCTTCAGAATGGATAGCCGTTATAGTTGGTGAGTTACAAAATATTTTTTCTAAAGTTTCGGTATCATCAACTAGCATATTTCCAGTAGAACTGCCCATAAAAATCTTTATTCCACAGATTTCCTTTGGATTGATTTTTAATGCTTCATCTGCATTCTGATTACTAGTTCCCATAAAAAAGGAATAATTTCCAAGAGAATTAACTTTTGCGATGGAATATTTCTTTTCAAGTTCTTCTATTGTTAAAGCTGGTGGCTTTGTATTTGGCATTTCCATAAATGATGTAACACCACCTGCTACAGCGGCTCTACTTTCAGTATATATATTTGCTTTATGGGTCAGACCTGGTTCACGAAAATGAACTTGATCGTCAATAATACCTGGTATAAGATAATGACCTTTAGCGTCAATTAACTTAGCTTGGTCGTCAGTTATATCATTATCAATTTTAACAATTCTTTCGCCTTCAATTAACAAATCAGAACTTATTATCTTCGATTGGTTAATTATCCTAGCATTTTTAATTAATTGTTTTTTATCCTTATTTATAAAATTCATTATTTCTCATCTCTTGCTGGTTCACTAAATATTCTGCTTGGCTGATCACTAATGTCTTCGGCAGCATTTCTAATTCTTCTGCTTGTTCTTTTAAATTCTTCTAGTGTCGCACCACTTTCTTGGATTAATTCGTCCATCCTATAAGTAATTAAAGAAACTGAAACTTCCATTTTTGAAATCAAAGTATCATAATCACTATAAATTTTGTCAAGATAATATGGGAGCCGCATTGAATCAATCTGATTATGTAATTTTGCAGAAAACAACTCCAAGGACTTCGAGGTTTCCATAAGATTATTAGCTGTAATAGATAAATTTTCAACAACATCGGAATTGTTAGATTTTTCAATCATAAGGTTCAGATTCTCCGAACTCTCTCGTATATTTAATATAATCTCTCTAAATTCATCGTTTGATAAAAAGCTGGTAGCTGTATCTAAAAACTGTGTGGAACTTTTTAGAAAGTCTAAGGATCCTTGCGAAATCTTTGCAATTTCTAGTTGTTTTAAATTATTAATCACTTTTTGTGTTGCGACCGTAATTTCTTCAATATCAGATGGAGTAGATTTAATAACTGATTTTACACCCTCTGGCAATTCAAAATCTACTTTGGGGTGATTTTTAAGCATATAGGGGTTATCAGTAAAGTGTAATTGTAAAAATTTCCCACCTGCAATCCCAGCCATAACTGTTTTAATTCGTAGGCTATCATCGATAGATATTTTTTTATCAATTTGCATAATTATTTCAATCAACTGCCCATCACTAGCTACATTTACTTTATAAATTGTACCAACTGGAACACCTTGGTATTTTACAGCCGAACCCTGTTCTAATCCTTCAATAGAGGAATCAAAATAGGTGACATAATAATTTCGCTCTTCAAAAAATTTATTTGCTCCAAGCCAAAATATAGCCAATATCGAAATTGCAATAGCACTAAATACAAAGATTCCGATTAAAAATGGATGATTTGACTTTCTTGACTCAATTTCTGACATAAATTAATTAGATAAGTTTGATATTTTACTAAATTATAAAATTAGTATATTACATTTGGAATTTAAGTTTAACTTCAAAAATAAATTCATGAGCATACAAGCTAAAGATAATACAATTCAAATACAATTTCAAAATATAATTGAAAGTGCTAAAAATTCTTTTAGTAAATTTAATGAAGATAATGTTAATAAAGCTTTTCAATTTTGTTTAGATATAAAAGCAAATGTGGAAAGTGAGTATTCTGTTAAATTTAATATTGAAATTGCCCAAATAGTAGTTAATGAAATTCACTTAGATGAGCAATCTTTGATTGTCGCTTTTATATTCGATTTATATGATTTTGATACTAATTTCAATTTAAAAAAAATTAGGTCTGAATTTGGCGAAACCGTCTCTATTATAATAGACGGGTTGAATAAAATAAAAGCAATAGAGAAAGAAAGTGAGATTGAACTAGAACATTTAGAGAGCTTTAGAAAATTATTAATATCTCTATCAACAGATGTTAGAATTTTGTTATTCAAACTTGCTATGAGACTCTATACAATGCGGCATTTACAGAGTAACGAACTTTATCATCAGAAAGAAATAGCTAACGAAACAATGGAAATTTATGTTCCATTTGCAAATAGATTTGGACTTAGAAATATTAAATGGCAATTAGAAGATTTATCATTTAAATTTATAAATCCAGAAGCATTTTATGAAATAAAGAATAAACTCCTGAACACTAGAAAGGAAAGAGAAGATTATGCTTCAAAATTTATTCAGCCAGTAAATAAACTATTAAACAGTGACCCCTACATAAAATCGAATGATATTTCTTTTGATGTGAGTTCACGTGCAAAACATATCTACTCTATCTTTAATAAGATGAGAGCTAGGAATAAACCACTGGAAGAGCTGTACGATTTAATTGCAATGAGAATTATTGTCAAATATGAGAATCCAAACTCACTATTTTATGTTTACGGTTTGGTTGCATCTTTATATCAACCTATCCCAGAGACATTTAAAGATTATGTAAGTAAACCAAAAAAAAATGGCTATCGTTCACTTCATTTTGCTGTTTTAGGACCACAACGTAAACCCGTTGAAGTTCAAATTAGAACAGAGCAAATGCACGATTTTGCAGAAGAGGGTATGGCGGCTCATTTCAATTATAAAAGAGGGCTATTACCTGTAAAAAGTGTATTTGATGAAATTCACGTTGGGCAATGGCTTGATTCAGTAAAAGATTTGTTTGAAAATAGACACAATTTATCATCGGATCAACTTGTTGATAGCCTTAAGAAAAATCTATTCTTTGATGAAATTCACGTTTTTACACCAAACAATGAAATGCTGATTTTCCCTAAAGATTCCTCTCCTCTCGATTTTGCTTATGAAATCCATTCTGACCTTGGAATGAAATGTGTAGGTGCATTAGTTAATGGTAAGGAAGTACCGCTCGATTATAAAATGCATAACGGGGATCAAGTAGAAATAATTACAAACGACTCACATTCTCCTGATAAAAATGATCTTAACTTAGTTATTACTCCAAAAGCAAAGTCCGGAATTAATAAGTATCTTAAATCTATAAAAAAATATAAAATCGATGAAGGTGAAAAAAATTGGAAGCTAGCATTAAAAAAACATGATTTAGTAATCAATGATATGGATTTTAAAAAGCTCTACAGGGAGATGAATTTCAAAGAAAAAGAAGATTTTTATTTATCTCTATCCGAGCGAAGTGAATTTGTAAATAAAGCAATTGACTTTTTGAAGTTTAAAATTGATTATGGATTTAGTAATATTGAGACAAATAATAGAGAATTAGTTTCTAAGGGTCTTATTTATTCCTTTATAATAAAAGGAGAGAAGAAGCAAAATATTATTTTTGATATTCTTAGTATGATGGTTTCCATAGATGTACTCAATATAGAATCGGTACAATTAGAGGATTATGAACTGAAATTTGAAGCAAAAGTAACAGTAAAGTTTATAATTGAATTTGATCTTCGGAAGCTAATGAACAAAATTTATGAGATAAAAGGTGTCGCTAGTGTCAGATTAATTAAATAATCATATTGACAAGAGCAAAATTTTTATTATTTTTGAAATTATACAACAATTAAAATTGGCTAAAAGTGGCTTTACAAACAGTATTTTTTTGGATATTAGGCATCCTAGCAATCGCAGGAGCTGTTGGAACAATTAGTGCCAGGAACCCAGTTAGCTCTGCAATGGCATTGGTTTTTCATTTTTTTATGTTAGCAGGTCTATATCTTACCTTGCAGGCGGAGTTTATAGCAGTACTCCAGGTTCTAGTTTATGCTGGAGCTATAATGGTTCTTGTAATATTTGTAATAATGTTATTGAACTTAGGTAACGAAGAAAAGCTAAAAGAAGGCTCCTCCATGAGGAAGATTAGTGGATATGCTCTTGGGTCTCTTTTGACAGCAACATTTTTTATAATACTAATTTTCTCCGATTCTGATATGACAATGCTACCAAATACAGCAGTAGCAGCTGGATCTGTAGAGCAATTAGGTAGAATATTGATTCAAGATTACTTGTTCCATTTTGAAGCTATTACATTAATATTACTAGTTGCAGTAGTTGGAGCATTAATTTTGGCAAGAAAAAAACCAAGTGATAAAAATTTAAGAGGGGAATATTAATATGGAATTTTTGAATAATATTTCAATAGAACATTATCTAACCCTTTCTGGTGTTATTTTTTCAATTGGTGCAATTGGTGTATTAACCAGAAGAAATGCTATCATAGTTTTTATGTGCGTTGAGCTAATGCTAAATGCAGTAAACTTAACATTAGTTACGTTTTCTGCTTACTTAGGCGATTCAAACGGTCAAGTATTTGTATTCTTTATTATGGCTGTTGCCGCAGCAGAAGCTGCAGTTGGATTGGCTATTGTGCTAGCACTTTTTAGAAATATGAAAACTATCAATATTGATGAGGTTAACCTCTTAAAATGGTAATGTAGTGAACACAAAAAAAATATAAAAAAAAGCCTCTTAATAAATTAAGAGGCTTTTTTTTTATATAATTTTTTTCAAGGATTATTAAGAATCGCCAGAATCAATCTCGTTACTGATTCTTCTTGCTACTTGTCTCAATACTTCTGGTCTATCATAAAAGCCTTGTTCAATTCTTTGTTGAACATTTGACAGTTGTTGTGCTTGACTAGAAAGTTCCAATTTATCTTCTCCTCTTTGTACACCAGAACTAGCAACTTCTTCTTGCTTTGTTTCTTGAGCTTTTTTCTCTTGAGTGGTATAAAGAGATGCACCCTTGTTTACTAAATTTATGTTCATTTTATTTACTTATTATAAATTAATAATTTCTTATTGCCCTGATTTTGTTTCAATGACTGTGCCAAATATTGGATTTTTTCATCTAATTTATCAAGGACTTCTTTATCTTTACTCAAGTATTTGTCAAATTTATTTTTCCAGTAAGATTTATTAGAATTAACTAAACTTACATTATGATCTTTAACTCGTTCAGAAACAAACTTTTCAATTAAATCTTTTTTTTCAACGTACAATTTATTGATATTCGACACATCATCCAAAGAAAAATTGTAATCCTTATCTAATAGACTCTCTATCTCACAATTCTTTGTTTCTATTTCAATTAATATATCGTCCATTTCTACTTATACTTTAGCACTTGTTATATTATTATTTAATAATGATGATACCATTTTAGCAATTTGCAGAGAAATCTCTGGTGGGAATTGTTTAATTATCTCATCAGTTTCATTATCTATTAACTTCATCACCATTTTTTGTGTATCGTCATCTTTTTTAAATTCTAAAGTAAGATTTTCTTCTTTTAAAAAATCGTTTAGCTTACTTTCAAAGTCTTTAACACTTTCTGAGTCAACTTTTTTTGATGACTCATTAATTTTTTTAATTTGATTTTCTTTAATAAAATCAGTAATCAAAGAATTAGTATCAAGTTTTACCTCCTTATCTTTGTGCATACTAAGATAAGTTGATTGCCGAGCTTGATCTAAATTTGAAACTGGTTCAATCATTTTTTTATACTGTATAAATTAGAAGTTGTTTATACTGTTAAAAGAAGAATATTGCTGCTGAGCGTCATAATAGGTTGATAGCAGCGAAGTGTATTGCTCTCTCTGAGCCGCCGCTTGCCTGTCTATTCTACTTTCTAAAGTTTCTATTCTATCATCTTGTCTTGCTATTCGTTGCGAGAAGTCCAATGTTCTATCTTTAATTAGATCATTATCTTCACTTTTTACACGATTAACAACATTTTTAATTTTTGATACAAATCCGCCTTCGCCTAAAAAGAAATTAGACAAAACATCTGGATCTGATTCTAAAATATTTTCTAGTGCTTCTGTATCATTTATTGATAGTGTTCCGTTGCTTGCAATCCCAAAGCCAAAATTACTTATGTATTCTGGGTCATCTTCTGATAAACCTTTTACGTTTTGGGTAAGTGTGTCTCTTAGTTGGAATCTTAATGAACTAATTGCCGCATCTGAACGCAACATAGTTCTATCAGAGTTTAAGAAACCTATTAGGTTGTTATAAGAATCAACAAATGGTTGAAGGTAACTTTTAACTGAATCAGGGTTAACTTCAATATTCAATGTTATTTCACTTTCATCTTCTTCTTGGACTTTTAAAAGGTTGAATGAAACATCGGTTAATACATCGTCAAAAGTATTAGAAGATCTTGAAATGTCAACTCCGTTTATTTCAGCCAATGCATTTAAATCAGTTAAATTACCTGATTGAAAACCAGCTTCATTTCCTGTTTGCTGTAATCTTTCGCCATCGGGGTTATCCATATTCAAAGCATCTCTTGTGAGACCTAAAGCTGTAAAAATTGCATTGTCTGCAAAATCAACTTTGTTTTTTTCGCCTGTATCATCGGCACGCAAAGAAAATCTAAGAGCATCACTACTCTGATTCAACAATCCAGCCGAGATGTTTATTTCTGCATCATTTATGGCTTCAACAACTTTAGTTAATGCTTCTTTTTTGGTTTCTGTACCATCTAGCTCGAGAGTAACAGATTTCTGTTCACCATCAACAGTGAAGGAAATTGTTTGTTCTCCGGATAAACCAAATTCTTCATCAGGCTTGATTTGTCCGGAAAGCAATCTATCATTTCTTGCTAGCTGTTTTACTTTTATTGTACTTAAACCATCAATTGCATTTCCTTTGGCAGTTGCAGTCACATAATCAGAATTGGATGATGTTACTTTTTTAACAGTAAAGTTATCAGCAGCATCGCTTCTTTCGAAACCATCAAGCTGAGAAATTATACCATTTAAACGACCATTTAAAGCATTAAAATATGATGAACTTCTCTCCAAATTAGATTTCTCACTAAGAAGTCTATTTTTTTGATCATCAAAAGTAGAACGATAAGTTTCAATTAGACTATCTAATTGATTCCCAGTTCCACCTGTGCTAAAAATATCTGCCATTTTATTATCTTAAATTAGTTTGTACTTAAATCTACTAAAATTATTCCAATTCGAATGTTTGAGACCATGTATCTCTTAATTCTTTGATTATATGAAGTGCTTCATCAAACTTTCTTTGAAATATGCATCTTTGACAATATTCATATAATCGGTATAACCTTGTCGACATATCGCCATAATCGAAGTTTAGAGATCCCATCAATTCGATGAGTACTTTACCCATTTTATTGACATCTTTTCTTTTACAGCTTACAATAAAAAGATCATACATTTTGAGAATAATTTTCTCTTTGCTCCATGACATCACTTCTTGTTCTATGTATGAAGGAAGTTTGCCATTCTTACCAGATCCACCGTAAGCTTTAGTTGCTGCTAATTGTTTAGCTGCATGAGACATAGTATTTTCCCGTTTTAGTTTTACAAAAGGACAGCCCAAAAAATATTTTAATGAGCTGTCTTATAGGTAATACTTTATTATTCTTTGCAGCTAAAATCCTGCCAAATTCTTTAACTATTAACCGAATAGTTGAAGGAACTGACTTGGAGTTTGGTTTGCTTGAGCTAAAGAGATAGTAGAAGCCTGTTGCAAGAACTGGTTCTTAACTAAACTCAATTGCTCTTGAGCAACATCAGCATCTTCAATTCTAGAGATTGCTGCAGAGTAATTAGTAATTTGTGAATTTAACAAGTCGTTTTGAGAGTCTAAACGAACTTGTATCCCACCTAAATAAGCCGCTACATTCGATACATTATCAATAGCTGCTGCTAATGATGTAATTGTAGTTTTAACTTGTGTTTCGCCAAAGATACCAAGATCATCAGCAGCTACACTGTCCAAGGCCTGTAAATTTAGACCAGTAACACCTGCAAAAATATCTGTGTTTCCACCAGCAGAAGCTAAAGCAGCACTTGTTGCGTTCAAGTTAAAGTTCTGACTTTCAACATTATAATCTGCATTATTTGTTGTCAAATCTATATCAATTTCTAACAAATCTTCATTTGCATAGTAACCGATAGTCCAATCACCAGAGTAACTTCCCTGTAATAATTGCTCGCCACCAAATACTGTTGAATCAGTTATAAATTGAATTTGTTCAGAAAGTCTGAAAGCACTTTTTGCTAAGGCAACTTTTTCGTCAGTTCCCATTGCTCCAGAAGAAGCAATACTTGCAGATTCTTTAATTTGAATTAACAAATTTCCGATATTGTCAAGTGCATCATTAGTGATTGCTGTTACATTTTTCGCATCACCAACTGAGTTCAAAGCAGCTTTTAACGCTGAATTTCTTGCAGATAAGTTTCTCGAAGTAATGTAACCCGAAACATCATCGGCTGCTGAGTTGATTCTTTTACCTGTTGATAATCTCAACTGGCTATTGGCAATCTTGTTGCCAGACGTTAAAAGCGCGTTGTACGCATTCATCGCAGGAATGTTCGTACGTATTCTCCCACCACCAGATATTGCTGTTGGCATGATAACCTCCGTGTATTGTTATTATGTGTTTATGAGGGCATCCTGCCAATTTTGTTATTGTTTCCTAAACTAAATTAGTTATCGGTATAAAACCGATAAACTTTAATATTTATTTTCGAATTTTTCAATAGGTGTAATTACCTAATTTCAAAGAACTTATTTTATTATTACTCGATTTTTAAAAATCCCATTTGGAATATTTTTTTCCATGGTTACTGCGTTTATTTCCCAGTCTCCGCTTCCTACGGACTCAAAGATTAAATACTCCGATATTGGTCTATTCGTTTTATAATTAAACATTTCGTCACAATCCAAAGAAACTTTAATATAATTGTTGTTATTTATTAAAATTATTCGTTTTGTTTCCTCAATCTGGAATTTTGATAAATTTACTTCATTGATTAACTCATTTCCATCAAATAAAGCAATTGTTGAATTAGTCACTTCTATGTTAATTCCGAGATTTTTATTATCTAATCCATTTGGACTAGTTCTACTGTATATTTTTAAAGGGCTACTGTCAGATAATTTTTTAATCCCAAAATCATAAATATAATTACCATTGTAGTCACGGCTTCGGTTACTTACTACATCTAATCCAAAAAGTGTACTAATAAATCCTGGCTCTTTTTTTACAGAAATAGGTTTAATTTGTGTCCCTATAGCTACTGCACCACCACCTTTAATTAAAAAGGAATTTTGGTTGATTTGTTTAACCTTGCTCCAATTATTCAAAATTTGGGCAGTAATAGTTTTTTGCTCCATAGAGCTTCTGTTCAAATAAAAATAGTCTGATGCTATGTTGCACGAACTAATTAAAAAGATTAAAATCGATATGTATAGGTATTTTGTCAGGCTAATATATCCGCTAAGTTAAATAAATAATCTTGTATATTTTTTTTCTTTTCCCAAGTCTCAACTAAAGGTGTATAGGTTATTTCGTGGTAAATTCTTCCAACCATGACATCTGTTTTGCCGCTTAGCAAAGCATCAACAGATGCCATTCCTAGATGCGATGCCAAAACTCTATCTTTGACAGTAGGAGAACCACCTCTTTGTATATGACCTAGAATAGTTGTTTTAGCATCAATTCCAAAATTAATCTTAAGACGAACAGCTAATTCATTAGCTCCTCCATATTGTCCACCTTCACCAACAATAATTATTGTTCTAGTATGGTCACCCATCATCTCAATTTTTTTCTGTAAATCTAGTATATCATCAGCTTTTTCTGGAACCATAATATATTCGGCACCACATGAAATACCAACATCAATAGCAATGTGACCTGCATGCCTACCCATTACTTCAATTATAAAAACTCTACCATGAGAATCGGCAGTATCTCTTATTCTATCAATTGCTTCAGTAGCAGTGTTTATAGCTGTATCATACCCTATGGTATAATAGGTCCCAAATAAGTCATTATCGATAGTACCAGGTGTACCTACTACCTTTACACCAAATTCATTAGATAAAGCATGAGCACCATGAAAAGTTCCATCACCACCACAAGTTATAAGACCATCAATGTCATATTTACAAAGGTTTTCAAATGCTTTTTGCCTACCTTCTTTTGATCTAAATTCCTCTGATCTACTTGTTTTAAGGATTGTTCCTCCTTGATCAATCAGATTAATTGTTGATTTGCGATTCATAGATACATAATTGCCATCCATTAAACCTTGGAAACCATTAAAGACACCAACTGGCTCTATTCCTCTAGCCAAACAAGTTCGTACGATTGCTCTTATATGGGCATTCATTCCAGGAGCATCGCCCCCACTTGTTAGTAGTGCAATTTTTTTCAATTTTCTTTCTCTAATGTAAAAATAAATTCAGTGCCCACATTTTCCTCAGTTTCTGCCCAAATCTTACCATTGTGTTTCAAAACTGATTCGTAGGATACTATTAATCCAAGACCAGTTCCCTGTTCATTATTAGTACCAGGTCTTGATTGAACTTTGTTTACTTGGAATAAACTATCAGCAACTTTTTTTGGCATACCAATTCCATTATCTTTCACAGATAATTTATAAAAGTTATCTTCTTCTTTTGCTGTAACTAACACTTGGCCATTTTCTTTGGTATATTTAATAGCATTGACAATTAAATTATGGAATATTGAGTAAATTAAATTATAATCACCAAATACAGTTTCAACCTCAAATTGTTTATTTAATTCCACTTTTTTATCATTGGAGTTTAGCTTTAAAACTTCAAAAATTTGATCAATTAAGAAGTTCAAATTAATATCTGTCATGGAAACTGGTACTTTATCAAATTGGAGATTACCCCACTTGAGCATATTTTCCATAAACTGGTATTGATTTTCCAAGGCTTCTTGCATTGAAACAGTTAATTCTTTTAATTCTTCTTTTTCAAATTCATCAAAATCTTTATTAATCATTTTGGCTAGACCCACTAAACCAGACATCGGGCTTCTAAGATCATGTGAAACGATTGAAAGGAATTGAGTTTTTTGATTATCAGATTTTTTAATTTCATCGTTAAGTTTTTTTAATTCATCCTTTTGAAATTTTAATGAAAGATGTGTTTTAACTCTAGAAATCAAAACTGTAGAATTGAATGGTTTTGTTACGTAGTCTAATCCACCTTTATTAAAACCTTCAATAACATCATTAATATCGCTTAATGCTGTTAAAAATATAATGGGAATATGCTTTGTTGTTTCGTTTTGAGTAATAATTTCAGCAGCTTCAAACCCGTTCATTTCTGGCATATTTACATCCATCAAAATCAAATCGGGAATAATTTCGCTGGCAATTTCAACTGCTTGCTTGCCATTAGTAGCAACAGAAATTTTAGATTTATAATTTCTTATTAGTCTTCCTAGTAGCTTGATATTATCATTAATATCATCTACAATTAAAATTTTAGCGCCCTCTAATATTTGTTTATCTATCATAAAGATCTATTATTTGTGATTAAAATTGCTGTTTTAATTGACTCTATTAAGCTATCTGCATTTGCAATATTTTTTCCCCCAATATCAAAAGCAGTACCATGATCTGGTGAAGTTCGCACTATTGGCAAACCAGATGTATAATTAACTCCACCGGATTCTGCTATCATTTTTATTGGGATAAGACCTTGGTCATGATACATAGAGATAATAGCATTATACGACTTATAAAGCTTAAATGCAAAAAATGAATCCGCAGGGAAAGGACCTTCAACCAAAATATCTTTTTTAAGTGATTCAATTGCTGGTTTAATTATAGAAATTTCTTCATTTCCAATTCTTCCTTTGTCCCCTGAATGTGGATTTAATCCTAATATAGCAATTTTCGGTTTATTAACCTTAAAATCTTTCTTTAAAGTTGAATTTAATGACTTTGCTCTTTTAATTATCAGTTCTGAACTGACCGAAGAAGCAACCTCATTTAATGGTATATGTATTGTTAAAGGTGCTAATCTGGTATCCCCAGATATTAAAAGCATATTGAAATCTTTAGAAGAATATCTTTCCGCAATCATTTCTGTATGACCTTGAAATTTCCAGCCTGAAAGTGCAATCGAAGCTTTATTTATTGGCAGGGTAACAAAGCAATCTGCATCTTTAGAATCCAAGCAATTTAATGAAACTTCAATTGACTTAGCACTTAACTCGCCGCTAGTTTTGGATAATTTGCCAAAATCAACAGGGTTAAAAGGTTGGCAATCTATTAAAGTAAAACTTGTGTTCCCAAATCTAAAAATATTATCGCTTGAGTGAATAGGTTTTTCTTCAAACATTTTTTGGAAATATTCGAGCATTGTATCTCTATTGCAACATAATATATGTTTATGATTAGGAAATAATCCAATTGCTTTTAGGAATATTTCCAAACCAATTCCATTAGTATCACCACATGAATAAACTATTTTCATTTATTTCTTACTTTTAAATTCTTTAATGTAATTTTTTGTGAAATCACTTAAAACTAGCCTTCCACTAATTTCTGCTCTTTTTTCTAAAAGCTCATCCCAATTTTCAGTTCCTTCCCAAATTACTTTCTTTAATTCACTCATTGCATCTAGGCTGCCATTTGCGAATTTCTCACAAAGGGTGTCTACCTCTGAATGCAATTTTTCAAATGATGGAAATAATTTTGTATAAAAGCCACAACTTTTTGACCAATCGGCTGAATACCAATCATAATCAATTGACATGTGAGAAAATGCAGCCAATCCGACTTTTCTTTCAACAGCAGGGCCAACTACAAAAGGCCCTATTCCTAATGCAAGTTCACTTAATTTCATATCAGAACCATTAGTTGCAATAGCGTAGTCCGATGCAGCAACTAATCCAACGCCGCCACCTACTACTTTTCCTTGAACAGCTGTTACTATAAATTTTGGTGCTTTTCGCATTGCATTAATAACGTTAGCAAATCCCATAAAAAATTTCTTACCAATGCTAAATTCATTGATTTCGCTTAGTTCATCAAATGAAGCTCCTGCACAAAATGCTTTCTCGCCTCCAGAACTAAGCCTAATAACTTTTACATTGTCATCTTTTCCAGCCTTAGTTATAGTCTCTGCAAGCTCTTGTAATATCGTTCCTGGCAAGGAATTGCTCCTTGGATGAAAAAACTCAATCTTGCCAATTCCATTTTCTATGGTGTAATTTACGTACGCTTCTTTCATATTCTCTCCGCTTTGCTTAATTTTACTTTTTCAAAATTATATATTTTTTAATTCACTTAGAAAACCTTATTATGGTTTTTTTAATAAATTTAAACTATGAATAACCTGCTTAAAAGAATTTTATTTGCAGTATTAGCAATCCCAATTTTATTGTGGATAATTTTCTATTCTAAATTTGCTTTTGGAATTCTAGTTATAATAGCTAACATATTTGCAATCAATGAGTTGTTAAATATTTTCAACCTTAAATTTAAGAGTTTGTTATTTAGTTCTATTTGCTTGTTTTCTACAATTTTTTTAGTCAATATATATAATACCCAATATGTATATGCCATTTTTGCCCTATTTATCTTAACTTTAGTTATCTTTATAAGTAGTGTATTTATTAAAGAATTGAAAATTGGAGATTTATCTAAGTACATTTTTGCATTTACCTACATTTCTGTCCCACTTTCAAGTTTTCTGATTCTCCTAAATTTCAGCTCCCCAAACAATACTAATTTCGAATATAACACTTGGCTTATTTTTAGTATATTTGCAAGTAGTTGGATTTGCGATTCCCTCGCTTATTTTGGAGGGAAATCATTTGGCAGGAGAAAGCTTGCCAAGGATATAAGCCCCAACAAAACAATAGAAGGAACAATATCAGGTTTCATAGGTCTATTAATAATAGCTTTACCGCTTTCTATATTGATATTCGATGATATCAAAGTTGGTATTATTTTGAGTATTTCAGGCGGGATATTTGGACAAATTGGTGACTTGTTCGAATCAAAAATCAAACGTGAATTTAATGTAAAAGATAGTTCAAATTTGATACCCGGTCACGGTGGAATATTAGATAGGATAGATAGCCTTTTATTTTCGGCACCAATTACAGTTTTATTAATAAAATTTATTGTTTAATATGTCAACAAATCAATCAAAACAGTCAAGCCTAATTAAATATGAATGGATGTTTGTAGCTTTGGCTTTCATTTTTGGATTAATGTTTGTTTACCAAAATCCTCCCTTTCATTCAAATGATGAAGATCGTCACTTTTTAAAAGCTTATAATGTAGCACATAATGGTTTTTATGATGAGCTAAGTCCTGATAGCACAATGATAGGTGGGTTGCTTCCAAAAAATCTATACACTGTAGTTAACCAATTCCAAGGCTTTCCTTATCAAAATGGCAAAAAAATGAGCCAAAAGATGGTAGATGATTTATCCAAAGTACCATTAAATAAAAAAGATTCTGAATTTAAACATAACAGAAGTTACAGTACACCATTTTGGGCATACTTGCCTCATGCAATATCCATAAAATTATCAGGGAATGCCAACCCCGTCAATCTCGGTTACGCTGCAAGGATAGGCGGTTTAATGTTCTACATTTTGTGTATGTTTTTCATAATTAGAAATACACCCGTTTTTAAATCAATTTTTATGTTATTTGGGCTTATGCCAATGACACTTTATCAAGCGTCTTCTGTGACCTATGACACCCTACTTATAGTATGTACTTTTGCAGTACTTTCTATGTTTCTAAGATACTCCTTAGTTGATAACGTTAAATTTGGATTTAAGCAATTAATTTATCTTTTTATACTTGTATTTTTAATCAGAACAACAAAGCAGGGGTATTTTTTCCTTCCATTTATTATGTTGCTTTTACCAAGAAATAAATTAAGTTCTAACTTAATGTATATATTAATATTAGCTGTTTGTATACTAGGTTTTTTTAGTTTAGACTTATTAAATTCAACCTTTAATGGTGAGCTATCATCTGGTTTAAAGAAAGGTTATGCATTTCAAAAAGACTTTAAGTTTGGCTTGGCAGAACGACAAAGTGAGATGTTAGGTAATATAACTGGGACATTAGGAACTTTATATCAAAACATATTACACTTTAGGCAAGATTGGCTTTCAGGTATTCTTGGTAAATTTGGATATTCATATTCAAAAATGCCTCAAATTTTTTACCAACTTAATGGATTAGTATTAATAGCTGTAGCTTCACTTGCTGGAAAATCGAAATATCCAATAAATAATACTACCAAATATATAGTTTCTGCTTTAGGTTTGCTTAGTTGCGGGATAATAATAGCTGGATTTTATGGGTTTTCACCAATTGGTGCTAATATGATATTTGGGCTTCAAGGCAGATACTTTTTACCAATGATTCCTTTTGTTCTTCTTATGTTTTATAATACAAAAATTGAATTTGCTTATTGGGAAAAATGGGGCCCTTTAATACTAGGAATTTATTGCTTTTTAATGTTGGGATACACTTACGGTCAAATGAAAGTTCTTTTTTATGCTTTTTAAGTCTCTTATAGTTTGTCTTTTATTAATTATATCTTGTTCAGAATCTGAAGAAAATGAGTATCCGCTTATTAGTATTTACAAGGATATTCTTATTCAAAGGGAAATTAATTTAGATTCAACAAAAGCAAGCCTTAAAATAGATTCTGTATTTAGGTTTTACAAAACAAGTGAGCCAGAATTTAGAAAGAAATTCTTTATGAAAACCCAAAATAGTAAAGAGTTTCTTAAGGTAATTGACTCAGTTAGAAATCTAATAAAAACTGATATGGATAGCTTAAGTAAAGATAATCTTAAGGGTATTATAAATCAAAATAAATTTTAATTTCTGAAGCAAATATAAACTGCCTCCATTTAGCATCGTCTAACATTTGGTTCAATGGTATCTTGAAATTAAAACTTGTTTCAAATCCAAATCCAAAGCTTGATGTAAAAAAACTACTACCTAAAAGTACATACGCTCTTAAATTGTTGAGACTTTTGATTGGTGCATCATTAAGGTAAGATAATGTATCATAGCCACTTTCGTACCTAATATGATTCTTTTTAGTGCCAATTATGTTGTATTGGTGTAAATCACCATAAATTGTATAGTCTGCACCAAAGCCAAGATTCAAAGTATATAAACTCGATACTTGGTTAGAAATTAAATTCTCATTTTGTCGTGTATTTACAAATCCGCCATAAATTGGGATTTTGACACCTAGATAAGACCCAACTAAATACTCTTCAAATAAAATCACACCAAATTCTTCAAAATAATCAATGTCATTTTCATGTGTTAAGTATGGTTTGTTTCCTAGGTTACTCAATAGATAATCAGATCTGTACTCTAAATTAGTTGAAAATTCAATAAAAAAAGGTAAATCATAAGTTTTGATAATACTAGATCCAATACCAAATAAACTTGAAGTAATACCTGGACGTTTACTTTCTTCAGACCATTTTTTTGATATTCTAAATTTATCACCAATATCAGCAGTTAATCTTGAAAATCCACCTCCAACATCTACAAAAGATTCACTCTCAATATTTTTATACCCAGTAAATACAAGCCCAAACAAAATGTTCCCAGATATCATTGAAATACCACTTGGCGTACCTGGGAACCAACCCTTACCAGTTTCAAATTGAGGGACTTCACTATCTAATGGTTCTAAATCTTCAAAATTCCATAATGAATCATTTTCTTGCGACAATGTACAAACTGAAAGTAAACATATAAGGAATATGATATATCTTAGTTTAATATTACAAACCCCTTTCGATTTATAAAGTACCTATCTTTTATTACAATAAAATATACTCCAGAACTTAAATTGACTTCTAACTTTAATGATATATTAATAACACCTGCTTCGACAAACTCAATACTTTTTTGTGTCAATAATTTACCGGCATTATCTATTACGCTTAAAGTTAAATCAGTATCGTAATCAGAAATATAATTTGCATTTAATAAGCTTCCAGAAGATACAGGATTAGGGAAGACTTTGTCTATTGTAGATATTCTAAATATTTTAGAATTATACTCATGTTCATTAAATAAGAGGAAATTCTTTATTAGTATTACCTCATTTTCTCTTTTTAATACAATTTCCACACTTGTTGAATCTGAATTTCCATACAACGCTAACCCCTTTATTACTGCGTTTCCATTGAATTCTTCTGTTATCCCTACTTCAAATTCTCCAAACGATTTTGCAATAAAATCTAGTTGATTGACTAGTATAAGATCTTCAGGATAGAAAGTTGTAAAATTATCAATATTTACAATTAGTGTATCATTAATCTGCGTTTCTAAATTAAATTCAAATGATAATTCTTCGCCTGGAACATATTTTATTTGCTGAGGAAAAAGCGTAATGCTTAATAATATAATTAGTACAACTATCAATTTTTAATGATCCTAATTTCAGTTCTTCTATTTATTCGCCTATTTTTCTCGCTAGAATTATCAACTAAATGGGACGACTCGCCAAGACCTTCTGTTTTTATTCTGTTAGGTTTGATTCCTATTTTTACAAAATATGATTTGACAGCTGCTGCTCTTTTTTTTGATAATTTTAAATTAAATATTTCATCGCCAATATCATCTGTATGACCAGTAATCAAAATATTAAATTCGGGATAAGCTTCTAACTGCAAGGCAAATTGATTAAGTATTAGATAGGAATCTTGCTCTATAATTGCAGAATTTGTAGAAAAATTTATGTCTAAATTTATAAGCTGTGTTTTTTCAGGATTTTTAAAAATAGGTATTGAATAATCACCTTTAGCTATAAGATCATCGACACCTATCTCTGGCAAGGTTGCTTTAACTGATACATTATGAATCCCATCACAGGCAACTGGTTTATAGGTTATTTTATAATAATTGTTCAAATCAAGATATATCTCTGCAAAAACATAAGGAATTTCCTTTTCACTCCAAAGCAAATAAGACCTTCCACCTGTTTTTTCTGCCATATTTTTTAAGTTTTGTGTATTATTAGGTTGAAGCATAAAAGCTAGCGTATGAATAGTTACGTTGTTTCTAATAGCCTTTCCTATAATTGAGTCACAAGTTAGCTCATCAAAAATTCCATCTGTAAATAATACAATTGTTTTATTTTTTGAATCCGATTTAATTAAATCATCTATTACAGAAAAGACAGGCTCTTTGATGAAGGTTCCCTCACGTTGAAAATTATTAGAATCAGCAACAATTATTGATTTAGCTAATTCCAGATTATCAGTTAAGGGGATCTCTTTGCTAAATTCAGTTGAAAACAATGTTAAACCAATCTCATCATTTTTTTTAGTATGGAAAATCATTTTTTTTATGGATGCTCTTAGCAGTTCAATTACTTTATCTGGCATCGAGGCGGAGTAATCCAATACATAGTTCACAGCTGTTTTTGGTGAAGAGTCAAATCTAATTTCTTGGACACTAAAATCATTAGAATTGAATGATTTATTAATACAGTTATCTTGCAATTCTATCCAATATTTCTTTAAATCTTGTTTTAATAAATACGGTTCACCAAGATCAGTAATATTATTTCCAGACTGGTCGCTAATACTAATATATAATGAAATTGAATCTGGATAATGCCCACTATCAATTTTCTGAATTTTGAAATCAATGATATTCTCTTTTGAGGCTTGATTGGACTTCGAGGCAATACTAGACCTTGGAGTTTTTTTTAGCGAATCAACATAATTATTAGAAAGTTTTGAGTAACTCTTTCTTCCAATAACATACTTTCTCTGATTGTTTTTAAGACTATCAATTTGTTTTTCAAATTGATCTACATATTCTATAATCCCAGTATTACAACTCCACATTAATGGAATCATTAATAGAAATATAATATATGCTTTACAGTTCATTATTTTGATACGCTAATAATAGTGTAAAGTTAAAAAAAAATCCACTATCAAATAGTGGATTTATAGTAATTTTCAATGTGGATTTATAACTATTCAGCAGCACCAACAGCAGCTTTTACTCTAGGTCTAGAAACTTGACAAACAACTGGATTTGATTTGATTGCAAATTCTAGTTTATCATTTCTAAGTGAATCCAAATTTAATTTTTGTGAAACATCTAGGTCTGATATATCAGCTTCAATGTAATCTGGTAAATCCCCAGGTAAACAAGTAATTTTCAGCTTATGCATTACAGGCTTGAATACACCCCCAGATACAACACCCTTAGATAGTCCGACAAATTTAATCGGAACATATACTGTGATTTTGTGGTCAGGCTTAACACCTAACAAATCAAAATGACGAATTTTTTCGGTAACTGGGTCGAAACTAATGTCTTTAAGAACACAGTCAACTGGTTCAGCACCATCAATTTCAAGTTTAATCATTTTAGTCATTGCAGTATAGACAACTGGTCTTAATGCAAGTGTTTCTGCTACTATTGGAGTACCTTCTACACCCTTAAAATAGTAAACACCAGGAACTTTCCCTGCTTGTCTTACGTCTTTAGAAGCACGTTTACCCGTGTTTCTTTTTTCTACTTTTAAAGCTACATCAGCCATTTTATCCTCAAAAATATTATCTTTCTATTTCAAAAAGTGAACTAATTGACCTATTGTCATGAGTTCTTATAATTGCTTCAGCTAAAAGTTCGCCTACTGAAACTACTTCAATTTTTTCAATTTTCTCTTTTAATGGTATAGTATCGGTAACAAATAACCTTTCTATAGCACTCGAATTATTAATTTTCTCTAAAGCTTCACCTGAGAATACACCATGAACCGTAACACCAAATATTGTTTTGGCTCCTCGATTTTTAAGCTCTTCTGCACAGTTAACAAAAGTTCCGCCAGTATCTATCATATCATCAACGATAACTACTGTCTTATCTTTAACTTCACCAATTACATTAGTAATTACAGATTTGTTTGCTTCTGGTCTTCTTTTATCAACAAGTACCAACCCAGCATTTAACCTCTGAGCGTAAGCTCTTGCGGTTCTAACACCACCAACGTCTGGAGATGCAAAAACAACATCACCACTCAAATGATTTTTCAAAGCTTTTGTTAAAACTGGAGATGCATGGAGGTGATCTACAGGAATATCAAAAAAACCTTGAATTTGTGCAGAATGTAAATCGACAGTGATTATTCTATCTGCTCCCGATCTAGTTAATAGATTAGTGATTAGCTTAGCAGTTATTGCTACTCTTGGCTGATCCTTTCTATCCTGACGAGCATATCCAAAATATGGAATAACAGCTGTAATCCTTTTTGCAGATGCTCTTTTTGCAGCGTCAATCAATATCAATAATTCCATCAAATTATCAGATGGAGAAAAAGTTGATTGGACTACAAACAGATCAATCCCTCTTACATTTTCTTCATATTTTGCCCACAATTCCCCATCAGAAAAATTTCTGATGGTAGTGTTTGCCAACTCTATACCCAATGATTGGGCTACTTTATTTGACAAAGCCGGATTTGAACGTCCGGCTGCTACTTTGAATCTTGGCATTACAATTATATAAATATAGTAAAAAAGAGTTGGGATGGAAGGATTCGAACCTACGCATGTCGGAACCAAAAACCGATGCCTTACCACTTGGCTACATCCCAATTGAGAGATGCAAAATTAAGAATCTTTTTTTTTCTGTGCAAATAAATTATCAATATTTATTTTTATTATTTCGATATGGTCTTTAATATACTGATCAAAGCACTTGGCGTGCTTGGAAAATACTGATCAAAGCTTGTTTCAGAGCAAATAATTTTATTTTTAATCTTTTCTAAATCATTATTTGAAAGATTTTCTTCTAATTCTGTATCAGTCATATTTTCAACAACTATAAAATCACAAGTTGGAATATCGTTTTGATCTAATAATTGCCAATCCATTTCGGATGTACTTGCATTTTTAGAACCCATTAATTTTATAAATTCATTCTCCTTGCTAGATTTTGGTGCTATCCAAAAATTTCCTTTGTCATATTTTGCAAAAACAAGTTTTTTTGATTTGTACTTACCCATGAGCAAGAACAAATCAATTTCAGTAAACATTGAATTCCATTCAGTCTCAATATCTACTATCTTATTAAGAGTATTTGTTTCTTTGGCGAAAAGTCTAAAATCATTTAAAAATTCTTTTTTAGTTTGGTGTGATTTCAATTTATGAAGCTTAATGTTTTGTTTTGTTAGTCTAAGTATCTCATCACCATTAAGCAGCTCATCACTTATCATGACTAAATCGGGTTTTAAATTCAAGATTTTATCAAGGTAATTTTCATCATTTTGATTCAAAAATAATGAATTTGCTAGTTTATTCTTTGTGAAGGAATTGCTATCACAAGCAATGACTTTGCTTTGCATGCTTGCTGCAACAACCATTTCTGCTGCACTTTTACCAATTACTACAATCTTATCAGAAGAATTGGCATTTAAATTTAAAAGTAATATCAGTAGTATAATTGTTATTTTCATCTTTCCATCCAAAAATACAATTTATGACCTAAAAATTTAAAATGCTAATATTTTGTAGGATGACATTGTAATTTAGACTTGCAATATAAATTCTTAAAATTTTGGGATAGGAAATATATTTATAAAATAGCAATTTAGGCGTGCGAACGAGAGGTTGTCTCATTCTTGAATTGTAAGTTTTTGTTGGTTTTAATTAGAATAAATACTTCTAGCAGGATGCTCATACTGATCGATCCAAGTTCTAATACGTCTTAATGCATCAGTATTGGGATAACAATATTTTTCACGTCCTTTTGGTTCTATGTTGACTAATCCACTAGCAGCTAAAAGCTTCAAATGTTTTGTTACTCCTTGTCTCGAAATATCAAAGTTCTCTGAAATTGCGTTAATTGTAAGTCCATTACTTGCCATCAACATATTAAATATTTTCCTTCTTGTGTCATCAGCTATTGCTTTAAAAACATCGTAAGTTCTCATATTTTTACCTTGGTTAATGTAGAATAAAAATTTACTTAATTCAAGATTTACTTTATTAAGTATGAGTTAGAAGTTCCTATAAAACTCCCTTCTTTCTATATATGTAACTTAAAAGGTACAAAGTGGTTCAATTTTAAAAAAAATAATTTTTTTTTGGAATAAATTTTTGGAAATAAGTTCCAAATGCCTATTTTCAGATTATTAATGTACAACATAGTGTAAAATATGAAAATTTTAGATTTTAATACAGAAAATTGGTCTGATGCTAAAGGTGATGTCCAGCAAATATTACAAGTAATGGGTTCAATTAAAGCTTATCACTCACCTAAAGATAAGCAATGGTATCATCATTCCCTTGTATGTACAAGCCAAATGATATCTACAGATGTTTTTCCAGTGTTAATTGGAAAAAGAATGGATGCAGTAGAAATAGAGTTTGACCCAATTGATTGCGTTATATTTTTATCTACTCAAAATGAATCTGAGGAAATACCTATTGATGGCCAGTCTCAAAAAGAACTGTTTGAACAAATTCGCAGCATTTATTCTGAGTTTGGAGTACAACTAAACACCCAAATTGGGAAAGATTTTAGCTCTTTAGAAATTGAAATTAATCAAGAAATGCTAGCGAAGTATTGGAGAATGTTACAATTTACAGATTTACTTCTGAAGCAATTTAAATCTGAATTGATTGATGAAGAATCATCTAACGTTAACCTTTGGCCTCACCACTTTGATTTGGCAATGCTTTGGTTTTCAGGAAAATTAATTAAGGGAGCTGATTCTGATAATAAAGAAATGTACCAAATGAATTTTGGATTATCAGCTGGCGATAAGTTAATAGAAGAACCATACTATTATGTTACTTCAAATCCATTTAATGATGATATTCTAAAACAATCCTTAAATAAAAATGCTAGTTGGAATACTAAAGATTGGAAAGGATCTATTTTAAAATATTCTGATATAGTAGGAGTTTCTGACCAAAAAACAGCAATTTTAGATTTTTGGAAAACAAATCTAGATTTATATAAAAGCATTCAAAATTTATAATGACTGAAAAAGTAAAACAAACACTTGAAGAATTAATATTAATAATAAGATCCGAAAACCTGCCGCTGGAGCAGGTTTATCTTTTTGGAGCTTATTCGACTGGTAAATATGATGCTAGCTCGCGAATAGATACCGCACTTGTATTTACTGAATTTGAGGATTTGGATATATTCCAAAAGTATCTTAACCGACTAAAACGGAAAATCGATTTTAAGTTGGAACTTTATCCGTTTACTACTGATTCATTCAATTTGGACGATCCCTTGGCTAAGCAAATTCTGAAAACAGGAATCAATATATTATGACAAACAATACACTTGCCAAGGATGTTGTTGATAAAATGATGACAGATGACCATTTTTCAAAATGGCTTGGTATAGAGCTAGTTGATATATCAGTTGGCAAAGCAATTTTAAAAATGCAAATACGTAAAGAGATGCTTAATGGATTTGGAATTGCTCACGGTGGAATAATATTCTCCCTTGCCGATTCAGCTCTCGCATTTGCTTCAAATTCATACGGAAGAAGAAGCGTTTCAATTGAAGCATCAATAAGTTGGCCCAAATCAATAGGATTGGGAGATGAAGTGGTAGCAGAGACTGAACTAAAGTCACTCACTAATAAAACTGCGATTTTCGACGTTAATATCAAAAATATTGATCAAGAAATAATTGGTTTATTTCGTGGGGTTGTATACAGAACATCAAAAAATTGGTTCGAATAAATTATGTCAAAAAACGCTTATATATTTGGTAGAAATGCTGTTATCGAGGCTCTTAACTCAAGCCAAGTTGTAGAAAAAGTATTTATTTCGTTTAGAAGTCAGGGTTCTGCTATAAATGAAATTTATACAATAGCCAAAAAATTTAAAATCCCAGTTGTAAAATATGACGCTGGTAAATTTAGAGAGCTAGAACAAAAAGCTGGAGCAGATTCTAGCAGGTCTCAGGGTGTTGTGGCATTAAAAGAAATAGTTGAGGACACTCCACTCGATGACCTTTTCGACATGGCGTTTGGGAAATCAGAATACCCAGTAATTGTTGCATTGGACGGAATAGAAGACCCACAAAATCTTGGTGCAATTGCAAGAAGTGTTGAAGCTTCTGGTGCAGCAGGAATGGTGCTTACAACAAAATTTTCGGCAAGGGTAACACCATCTGCAGTTAAAGCGTCCACTGGAGCATTGGGTATGGTTCCAATTTCCAAAGTTGAAACCCTTGAACCTGCTATAGATGCCGCTAAAAAAGCTGGCTACAAGGTGATAGGTACTGATATGAAAGCAAAAAAACTATATACCGACTTTGATTATAACTTCCCGGTGATGCTTGTTATAGGCTCTGAATCGAAAGGAATAAGTCTTTTTGCAAGAGAGGCTTGCGATGAAATTATTAAAATAAATATGCCAGGAAAAATCGAATCTTTGAACGCCTCAGTCTCTACTGGTATAATTCTATTTGAAATTATTAGAAAGAGGTTACTCTAAAGTTTCTAAAATTACAATTGCAACTGCATTTCTATCTGTGTGTGACATAGTTAGGTTTGATTTTAAATGTCCCCATTTTTCTAGCATAGAGCCACTTAATTCTATTTCTGGTTGCCCACTTTTTTTATTGACAACACCTACTTCTTTCATATTAAACCCACCACTAAAACCAGTACCTATAGCTTTTGAAAAAGCTTCTTTGGCAGCAAACCTAGCGGCATAATGAAGGTAATCATTTAATTTGAATTGGTTACAA
The DNA here is from genome assembly GCA_028376765.1 of Candidatus Kapaibacterium sp. Taxonomy (GTDB): domain Bacteria; phylum Bacteroidota; class Ignavibacteria; order Kapaibacteriales; family UBA2268; genus JAJRPT01. Next base: position 32,527 of record JAONBD010000005.1, on the reverse strand, counting down.
TATTGCTTTTCTGTTTCTGTAAAAATCTTATCCTTGAACCTATCTCCAAGCTTTTCAACAGACTTTTTGATTCGCTGGCATTCTACAATGTCGTGTCCTATTCCATAAATCATTAATGCAATCCTTTTATTTTGATAATTTCAAAAAACATTTTAATCGAATCTTTGATTGGGTCGACTTTACTTCTTTCGTCGTTATACCATTCTACTGGTACTTCTTTCACGCTGTAATTATTTTTACTTGCTAAGTATAATGCTTCAACATCAAAAGCGAAACCATCTATCTTCGATTCAGAAAATATATTCAGGGCAGCTTCCGAGGTAAAAGCCTTAAAGCCACATTGTGTATCTCTAATTCCCTTTATTACAAGAAATTGTACAATTTTATTAAATATTTTACCCATCGCCTCTCTATACCAAGGTTGATGTTCCCTTATTAATTCGTTTTGTAATGCTCTTGATCCGATTACGACATCATACCCCTTTTTAAAATAGGGCAAAATTGTATTAATTTCTTTTATAGGTGTAGATAAATCAGCATCAGTAAATATTTTAATATCACCACTCGATTCTAGCATTCCACGCCTAACTGCTGCGCCTTTTCCTTTATTTTGTTTTTGTTCAAGAACTGCAACACCAAGAGCCTTGCAATTACTGACCGTATTATCTGTGGAACCATCATCAACTACAATAATTTCAGAGTCGAAAGAGCTTTTGGTTAAAAACTCTTTGATTGATATAATCGAATCCGATATTCTATCTTCTTCGTTATAAGCTGGTATAATTATTGAAATTTGCAAATTTTGTAATCCAAAAAAATAAAATTAATCAATTTTTATGATTAAGAATAAAATTGGTGTGTAAATTCACTCCCTAATTTTAGTGAAATTGACACCTATTTAGTATCTTTGCCCACATTAAATTAAACTCCAAAGCTAAACATGATAAAAGTACCAAGTTATATTGAAACTCTAAAGCCATATAAATCAGGCAATAAACTAGATAAAAAATTAAGTCAAGAAGAATTTAAAAAGCTAATCAATTTAGCATCAAATGAAAATCCACTTGGTCCTTCACCCTTGGCTGTGGAGGCAATACAGAATCATCAAATGAATCTAAATAAATATCCTGACCCTAGTGCTCCAGATTTGGTAGAAGCATTAGCAAAGGATACTAATAGAAAGCCAGAAGAAATTGTTACTGGACATGGTTCAGACTCACTAATCCAATATATATTTAATGCCTTTGCTGAAAAAGGAGACGAAATTTTAACAGCAGATGCAACATTTATTGGTACTTATGTAAATGCTAATAAATTTGGACTAACCACAAAAAAACTACCCTTAACTAGTGATTATAGATTTGATCTACCTAACATAGCAAAAGCAATTTCGGACAAAACAAAAATAATATATTTGGCTAATCCTAATAATCCAACTGGAACTATGTTTACCAAAAAAGAGTTTGATGATTTCATAAAATTAGTTCCTAATAATATTTTAATAGTGCTGGACGAAGCATACTGGATTTATGCTGAACAAAATGAAGAATATCCAAATGGCTTAAGTTATGATCTGCCTAACATAATTGTACTTAGAACTATGTCAAAATCTTATGGACTTGCAGGTCTAAGAATTGGGTATGCTATAGCAAGAGAAGAACTAATAAACTACATTTATAGAGTGAAACTACCATTTGAACCTCACTCATTAGCTCAAATTGCAGCGATTGCAGCCCTCAATGATAAAGAATATTTGAGCGATACTCTCGAAACCAACTTGCAGTCAATACTCACACTTTGTGATGGTATAGATAAATTAAATATAGAAAGAACAGTTCCAGCAGCCAATTTTACAATGATGATTTTTGAAAATGAAGCTAAAGCAAAATCAATTGTTGATGGGTTTCTTGATAATGGTATAATTACAAGACATTTGCCAATGTTTGGATTGCCAAATGCCGTTAGAATATCCACTGGCACTGTCCCAGAAACAGAAAAAGCAATGAGTATCTTAAAAAAGATATATTAATCTTTTACTAATTACATTAGAAAACTTAAATCACTATTAGCTTTATATTCGATTGGATCGGAACTACTTGTAAAAATTCTAGCTGGTAACTCTCCAGTTAGAGTAACTTTACTATTTTCAATTAATAAACCTGAACCTTCCCTTAAACCAACTACTTTTTGCTTGTTTTCTTCCCTAGAGTGAAACTCTTTTATACGGGTTTCTCTGGTCTCCCCTTTATGTTTAGAAGTCGGATCTGGATCTAAATAATGTGGATTTAAATTAAACGGCACAATACCAAGAGAATCAAAACTTGGGGGATATACAATTGGCATATCATTGGTTGTATTAATACTCATTCCAGCAATGTTAGAACCAGCACTAGTACCCATGTATTGCATTTTACCATTCACAACTCTTTCTTTAATAGCATCAAGCAGGTTAAAATTATAAAGTTGTTTTAAAAGTAAAAAAGTATTCCCACCACCAATGAACATTGCTTCAAAATCGTTAAGAACATATTTATCATTTTTAAATTCGTGAATACCTCTTGTTTTGATTCCTAGCTTATCAAATCGTGCAGCTGCAACTTTTGTGTAATCGTCGTGAGAAGTTCCTCCAGGGCGAGCATAAGGAACAAATAATAGACTCTTAATTCCTTTATAATAATCCTCCAATAAATTATTGCAGTATTCGAGGTATGGCTTTCCATAAACAGTTGATGTCGATAATAGTAAAACTTTCATAATTTAAAATTCCAATTATAAATTCATATTTTTGTATATTAATAATATTGAACTTAATAAAAATTAAAGCAAATGACAATCGATACAACTTTAGAAGAAATCTTTGAAAATTTTGATTTCCTTGATGATTGGGAAGATAAATATCTATACATAATTGATCTAGGTAGAATGCTCCCAGAATTTGATAATAATTTGAAAACACCACAGTTGCTGGTAGAAGGATGCACCAGTAAAGTTTGGCTTCTATCAAAATTGGCAAATCCCGAATCAAAAACAATTGAATTTACTGCTGAAAGCGAATCGCAGATTGTAAAAGGTTTAGTTGCTATCTTGATTGTAATTTATTCCAATAAAACTGCATCAGAAATTGCTGATATTGATTCTGAAGCGATTTTTGCAAAGCTAAAATTAGCACAACATCTTTCGAGTAACCGTGCAAACGGACTTAGAGCAATGGTAGAACGAATCAAAACTGAGGCTATAAACATTGGCTGATTATAGAGAATATCTTGTTCCTAAAATCAATAAATTTGACCTCGGACTATTTATATCCGTTTTTGCGTTAATATGCATTGGCGTAATTTCAATTTTTAGTGCGACCTATGGTGGTACGAACTCAGGAAATGTAAGCAAACAAATTATTGCAGCAAGTATTGGATTAATTTCAATGCTTGCTATTACTTATACACCAGAAAGGCTCCTAAGACTTGCAGCATATCCTAGTTATGGATTGAGCATACTTCTTCTAGTTTTAGTAGTTTTAGTTGGTGATGAAATAAACGGCTCCAAAGGATGGATAAGGCTTGGAGGGTTTAATTTCCAACCTGCCGAGTTTGCAAAACTAGGTACTTTGTTTGCATTAGCTTCCTTTGGTTCTGGCAAAGGAGTTGATGTAAGAAACATTCGTGATCTTGGTATTAGTGCTTTGCTTAGTATTTTGCCAGTTTATTTGATAATGAAGCAACCAGATTTTGGATCAGCATCAGTAATACTTTTTATGTACTTAGGAGTTCTTTTCTGGGCGGGATTTGAAACATTTGTTCTGTATGTAATTTTTATGCTACCTATATTGGTAATTTTTTCTTTAAAAAGTCAAATGCTATTTGTAATATTTTTAGTTGTTGCTTCAGTAGCAGTTCTTTTTTTCAGAAAAAAAATAATCTGGTCGGCAATTGTAATTGGGTTATTTATATCAGCTGGTTTTGCGGCTCCCAAGGTCTATGAAAATCTTGCATCACACCAAAAAAAGCGAATCGAGGTATTTTTAAATCCTGATAGCGACCCCCGAGGAGCAGGATATAATGTAATTCAATCAAAACTTGCTGTTGGTTCTGGAGGCGTATTAGGAGAAGGATATTTACAAGGTAGCCAAACCCAGCTTAAATATGTTCCATACCAATGGACAGATTTTATCTTTTCAGTCCCTGCCGAAGAGTTTGGTTTCATAGGAGCAACATTAATTGTATTACTCTATATGAATCTTTTACGGCGAAGTATTAAAACTGCATTTGAAGCTGATAGTAAATTTCTAAGTTTGCTATCTGCAGGTGCAATTTTTATATTCTTTTACCACATTTTAATTAACATCGGTATGGTTATTGGATTAATGCCAGTTATGGGTATTCCGCTACCATTTATGAGCTATGGCGGCACTTCTATGATATTCAACCTCACTCTAATTGGCATATTGCTTAATGCCTACAGGCAAAAACGAATCAGAAAAATTTAATCAATTTTAAAACTTTACTAGGACAAAAAAAAGCTGAGATATATTCTCAGCTTTCTTGTAGGATATTTTATGTTTTTCAAAAGTAAATTAGTCTCGGTCTAGATTTCCTCTAAGCCCTTGTTCAACTTCTATTGCTTCAAATAAAGCTTGGAAATTTCCCTGACCAAAACCAGATGCACCTTTCCTTCTTTGTATAATTTCATAGAAAAATGTAGGTCTATCACCAATTGGCTTGGTAAAGATTTGAAGGAGATACCCTTTACCCTCTACATCAATTAATATTCCATTTTCCTGAAGTTTTTTAATATCTTCTTCTAAACCAAATTCTTGAGAGGCAATATTATCATAATATGCCTGTGGTGGTGTAGCTAAAAACTCAACACCATTTTTTCTAAGATTAGTTACAGTATCAATAATATCTGTAGTTAGAATTGCAATATGTTGAATACCTGATCCACGATACTCTTTAATATATTCTTCTATTTGGCTAATTTTTATGCCTTCGTAAGGCTCATTAATAGGGTTCTTAATAACATCATCTTTTGATCTTACTACTTTAGAAACAAGTGATGAATATTGGGTCGAAATATCACCAGGTCCAAAATGTATAAATGTTTCAAAATCTAGTGCAGAGTTAATATAACTTGACCAGTAGTCCATTTCGTTAATATTTACATTTCCAACAATATGGTCAATACCTTTCAGATTAGTTTCTTCTCTGGATACAACCCATTCTTGTCTTGGCTTTTCAAAACCAGGTCTAAATAAACCTTTGTAATTATCATAATTAATAAAATTTATTTCACAAGAATCATAAAGTTTAATTGAAGCCTGCTCAATAAATCCGTCATCATCAGAAATTTTGTAAGGTTCTAAAATTGGTACTGCACCATTTTTTATTGCTTTAGCAAATGTATGATTTACATCATCAACCTCTACTGTCCATCTTTTTACACCATCCCCATGCTTTTGGGTAAAGCTCTGGATGTCATAATTATCTGGAGTAATTGAGCTACTAATTAAAATTTTGAAACTAGGTTGAACAGGAGATGCCATCAAAAAAGAAATTTTATTTCTATCGCCTGTTTCAGGGCCAGAGTATGCAACAAAATCTAAGCCCATAGCCTTTGCATGCCAAGAGGCAACATGTTTTGCAGAGCCAACATAAAATTCTACGTAATCATAGCCTCTTATACCCATAGAATTATTATGAACTCTACTTGGTATACCTCCGTAACATATTCCCATTTCCATATAATTTACCTATTTTTTATTTTTATTACTTTGCAAATATAAGTAAATTGTAATTTAATTGAAATATTATAGTCAAATTCACAGAAGTAAACCAAAGGGTTCTATGCCAGAACGAATAGAAAAGAAACCAACAATTCAATATTATATAATTAGTATTGGAATAATCATATTAGGTTTAGGAATAAGAGATAACTTTTCTGGAAGCGAATTGATAGACCCATTAGGTTTTAGGATTGGGTTATTCCTTTTATCTTTTTTTACATTTATTGGATTTTATAAAAGTAAGTTTGTAGCAAAGAATATTAACTCAATTTTTGTGACTCTTTTTTTACTAGTCAATATTTGGCTTTATTTCCTTCTTATTGTTAATGATTTCAGCTTGCGGTACTTATACTCACTAATAGCATCAATACTAGCTAACTCTTTTATTTTTAAATCAAAAAAATTATTATTCCCATTTTTAATATTAAATATCTTAATATTCCTTTTAATTGGTTTCATCTATCAGTCACAAGAAATTTATAACATAACACCTTTGCTAGTTAGTGTCGCTCTGGCAGTAGGGTTTATAACTAACAACCAAATTAATGTACGTGAAGATCTGTTAGCCCAAACAAGAGAAATGGATGATCTTAATAATCAACTTTTAGGTTTAGATACAGCTATCGAAGAAAATAACAATGGTGTAATATTTACTAATGAAAATGGACTAATAATAAATTGTAATAAACACTTTCTAAATGGTAGAAAATTAGATGATGTAGCTAAAAAAGTAAATTATAAAGAATATGTAATCGAAAAATCATTCAATGATGTAGAAAATGCTATCAATGATGTATTTGAGAATAAAATAAGTTCAAAATTTGAAGTCCAGCTTTTGAATAATGAAGGTAATCATAAATGGCTCGAAATAAATATTACAAAATTAGAAAATGAAGGCAGCCAAATTCAATTTATTATTATTGAACAAGATTTTACAAACGAAAAAGTTTATCAAAAAGAATTAGAAGGTGCCTTAGAAAGGATAGAAAAAAATAATTATGAGCTACAGGAAAGCCTACATAGTTATGAAAATGCCCTGATTGAAATAAAAAGGAAAGATTTAGATTTAACTGAAAGTGAAGCCCAGCTTAAAGCTGTGCTAAATGCTAACCCAGATTTGATATTCATATCAGATTATGATGGTGTTTTTATAGATGTTTTCACCCATAATGAAAATCAATTGATGGTGCCGAAAGACGAAATATTCGGTAGAACTTTAGAGGAAATACTTCCAAAAGAGGTTTATGATATTATTTCTGTAGCTTACCAAAAAGTAATTAAAAGCTCCAAGCTCCAAGTTGTTAATTATTCAATACCAAGTAATGTAGAAAATCAAACCTTGATTTTTGAAGCAAGATTATCCTCTTACACAAGTAACAAAGTTTTAACAATCGTTAGAGATATCACAAGCGAAGAAAATTTAAAAAATGAAATTGTAAATCAAAAAGAATTCGTTAATAAAATTGCAACTACAACACCAAATTTCATATATCTAATCAATTCAACTACCAATAAAATAATATATAGCAACAGGTCTGTTGAAGAGCTGTTTGGGTATACAAACCAAGAGATTGAGAAATTAGAAAATGGTATTCAAAGTATTTTCCTACCTGGATTCTCGTTAGTATATAAAACAAGCATTGATGAACTATGCGACCCAAACAATCCAAAAGATATTGTGGTAAATGAATTTGAGATAATTACGAAATCTGGTGAGAGAAAGTGGGTAAAATTAATTACAAAAGTATTCAAAGTAGATTCAGATGGTAATGCAATTGAGCTTTTAACAGTTTCGGAAGATATTACAAAACTGAAAAAAACTCAACTAGAACTAATAGCAAGTCAAAAGTTTTTTGATAATATTATGTCAGAATCACCTTTTGTAATAGCTGTTTTTGAATCTAATAATAATATATTATTTGCTAGTAATGCTATAAAAGAGATTACGGGATATAACCTAAAAGAACTAAATTCCAAAGAAAACGGATTTGTCGAAATAATCCATAAAGATTACCTTAATCTTTATTTTAATAATATAGAAGAATTAAAAAATGGTACAGAAAGGCAAAAATTTGAATTAGTAATTATTGATAATAATAATGAAGAAAGATGGATTGAGCTTGATGTTACTACTTTTCAGGTACTTGATGGAAATATAGCACAATTGCTTGTTATATTTCAAGATTTGACTGATTTAAAAATAGAACAAAAGAAATTTGAAGAGTCAGAAAAGAGATGGCAATATGCACTGGAAGGTGCTGGAGATGGTATCTGGAATTGGAATTTAAAAACAAATGAGGTTTATTTTTCTAAGCAATGGAAACAGATGCTAGGGTATGATGAATCTGAAATTGATAATTTAATTTCGGAATGGGTGGAAAGGATACACCCAGAAGAAAAAGAAGATTTCAACAATTCTATCAATTACCATATTGAGGGTAAATCAAGTTCTTATGTAAGTGAACATAGAATCCTAACTAAAAGTGGAGAATACATTTGGGTTCTAGATAGAGGTAAAGTTATCGAATTTGATAGTGATGGCAAGCCTTGCAGAATGATTGGTACTCATACCAACATTAATGATTGGATTAATGCACAAAAACGAATTGAAGAAGCCGAGGAGAGATGGAAGTTTGCAATAGATGGTTCTGGAGATGGTATCTGGGACTGGAATATAGAAACTGGTGATGTTTTCTATTCCGAGGTTTGGAAAAAAATGCTAGGCTTTAATAACGATGAAATTCCGAATGATTTTATTGAATGGGAACGTCTTGTTCATCCAAACGATAAAGAAAACGCCACTACCCTATTGTCTAAATATTTAGCTAGTGAAATACCTAGCTACCAGCTTGAATATAGGATGCTTACTAAAGATGGGAATTATAAATGGATTCTAACAAGAGGGAAAATAATTGAAAAAAGTCTTGATGGTGAACCTCTTAGAATGATTGGAACACATACGGATATTGATGTTCGTGTTAATCAGGAAAAACAAATCAGAAAGAATCAAATTAGATTCCAAAAAATTGTAGAAAATATTTCGGGTATATTTTGGATTAAAGATATAACTAATAATAAAATGAATTATATGAGTCCAAATTATGAATCCATTTGGGGTTCTTCTGTGGATGCAATTATGAAAGATCCTGAAGATTTCACAAAACCAATTCACCCCGAAGATATAGGTAATGTTTACAAAGCATATCAACAAATTTTTGAAGGAAAAGACTTTAATCAAAATTATAGAATTGTAGTTAATGACAAAGAGAAGTGGATTTGGGCTAGAACAAGACTTGTAGAAGATGAAGATGGAAATCTTTTTGATTATGGCTATGCCGAAGATATTACTGATATTAAAAATTATGAAATTGAACTGGAACAAAGATCTGATGAACTTCATTTAACTCAAGAAATGGCAAAAATTGGGGGCTGGTCGGTCGATTTAATTTACGGAACTGTTAAATGGTCGGATCAAGTTCGTAAAATCCATGAAGAAAATATAGGGTACGAACCTACATTAGCAGAAGGTATTAATTTCTATATAGAAGAACACCAACCGATAATATCAGATGCAGTACAAAACACTATTGAAACAGGTAATCCTTGGGATTTAGAACTCCAAATACTCACTAAAACTGGAAAACAAAAGTGGATTAGGACAATTGGTTTAGTTGTTTATGATGAAACTGGTAATCCTATAAAACTAACTGGTGCTTTTCAAGATATTGATGAAAAAAGAAGAACGCAAGAAGAACAAACACGTATTTTTAATCTTTCCATTGATATGATTGCAGTTAGCGATTTCAATGGTTATTTTAAACAATTAAACAAAGCATGGGAAAATACTTTAGGTTGGACTCAAGAAGAACTTATGGCAGTACCATATACTGATTTTGTTCACCCAGACGATTTAAATATAACTAGTGATGCGGAAGATACATTAATGGATGAAAATAATCCTATAATGTCATTTGAAAACAGATACAAAACTAAATCTGGAGAATACAGGTGGCTTTCATGGAACGCATTACCAATACCTGGTCAAGGTTTGATTTATGCTATTGCAAGAGATGTAACAGATGAAAAAAATCAAACTGAAAAACTACAACAATATGCCGAGGAGCTTAATATGGCTCAACTTATGGCTAAAGTTGGGGGCTGGAAAGTAGATTTAGTTGGGGCTAAAGTTATTTGGTCTGAACAAGTTAAGTTAATCCATGAAGTAGATATGGACTATGTTCCAAGCTTAGAAACTGGTATTAATTTTTATGTCCCTGAACATAGACCAATTATTACAAAAATTATTAATGAAAGTATTGTAAATCTGACCAATTGGGATGTTGAGCTGCAAATACTAACAGCAAAAGGAAATAGAAAATGGGTTAGAGCTATTGGTAAACCAATAGAAAAAGAAGGCAAAGTAACTGGCTTAACAGGTACTTTTCAGGATGTTGATGAAAATAAAAGAGCTCAGGAAGAAAAAAATAAAATATTTGACCTATCAATTGATATGATATGCGTGGCAGGATTTGATGGATACTTTAAACAATTAAACGAAGCTTGGAGTGAAAACCTTGGTTGGGAGAAAGATGAACTTCTAAGCACTTCCTTTATGAGCTATATTCATCCAGATGACATTGAAAATACTGAAAATGCAATCGTTAAGTTAAATAATGGACAAACACTTATTTCTTTTGAAAATAGAATGAGAAGTAATTTAGGTGAATATAGATGGCTATCTTGGAATGCTCTATCGACACCAGATGAAGGTTTAATGTATGCTATCTCTAGAGATATTACAGATGAAAAACAGCAAAATTATGACCTTAAAAAAGCAAAAGAAGTCGCTGAATCTGCAAATAAAGCTAAGAGTGCATTTCTCGCTAATATGAGCCATGAAATTAGAACACCAATGAATGCAATTTTAGGCTTTGGCGATTTATTAAAAAATGAACTTGTAAATTCTGAACAAATCCAGTTTGTAAATAGTATAATAAATAGTGGGAAAAACCTCCTAACATTGATAAATGATATTTTAGATTTATCTAAAATTGAAGCTGGGAAGCTAACTATTCAGTATGAAAAAATGAACCTTGCCGAATTTTTAAAGGAAATTCAACAAATATTCAGTTTAAAAGCAAGTGAGAAAAATCTGAATATGGAAATTGTTTATAATAGTGAAATACCAAATTTTATAGATATTGATGAAATTCGATTAAGACAAATTCTTTTTAATCTAATTGGAAATGCTATCAAATTCACAGAAACAGGTGGCATCTATTTAATTGTTGAAGCAAAGGAAATTCAAGATGATGTTCACAGGTTATCAATTGGAGTTAAGGATACTGGAATTGGAATTCCAGAAGATCAAACATCAAAAATTTTCCAATCATTTACACAGCAGGACAATCAAAGTACTCGTAAATTTGGTGGAACTGGTCTTGGGTTAACTATTACTAAAAAGTTGGTTGAAATGTTAAATGGCGATATTAATGTTACTTCACAATTTGGAGAGGGATCGACATTTACAGTTGAATTTAATGAGGTCAAAACTTACAAAACAGGGACATTAGTTAAAGAAACTAATAATTATAACAACGTGAATTTTGGAACTGGCAAAGTATTAATTGCAGAAGATATAGAAGAAAACTTTTTATTAATGAAGACAATTCTTACTAAACAAAGTGATTTAGAAATTCACTGGGCAAAAGATGGTTTGGAAGCTATTCAACAAGCTCCAGAAATCATGCCCGACCTAGTGCTTATGGATATACAAATGCCTGTAATGGATGGTATAGAAGCATCTCAGAAAATGAAACAACAAAGCTCAACAAAAAATATCCCTATTGTGGCTTTGACTGCTCTTGCAATGAACGAAAATAAAGATAAATACTCAAAATATTTTGATGGGTATCTTACAAAACCAATAGATAGAGTTCAATTAAATGAAACTTTGAGTAGGTATTTTGAAGTGATAGAATTGCAAGAAACAAAATCTGTTAAACCTAAAGGTTTCACCCAAGACGAAATAGAATATATTAGTTCATTTAAAGACGAATTAGAAAAATTGACTGTTACCTTTGAACTTGATACAGCTATAGAAAAAATAGAATTAATGATTGAAGAAACTGGTGATTTTTCAACTCTTAATTCACGGCTAAACAAAATTTTAGACTTTGCTGAAAGCTTTGATATTGATGGTTTTAATAAAGATGTAAAATCGTTAATTAACTCTTCAATTCCATAAGAACAATGTTTTCAATATGGTAAGTATGCGGAAACATATCTACTGGTTGAGCATATTTGATGTCATAACATTCTTTCATTAGTTCGCAATCCCGAGCTTGTGTCATTGGGTTGCAACTAACATAAATGATTTGTTTTGGTTTTATATTAAGTAAATGCTCTATTAAATTTTTATGCATACCAGCTCTTGGAGGGTCTACAATAACTTTATCGGGTTGATCTATTGTACCCAATAGCTTCGGAATTTCTGCTTCATGTAAATCTGCAACATGAAACTCAGTATTTGATATTGAGTTCAAATCTGCATTTACTTTTGCATCATTGATCGAACTTTCTACAAGTTCAAATCCAATTATTTTTTTACAATGTTTAGAAGCTGGAAGTGAGATAGAACCAGTTCCACAATATAAATCCCAAACAATTTCATCAGCTTTTAAACTGGAAATTTCAAGAATTTTTCCAATGAAATTATTTAATTGAAAGGAATTAGTTTGGAAAAAACTGAAAGGCGATATTCTGAAATTAATATCTAATATTTCTTGAAAAATATGATCTCTACCAAATTTTTGGTTTGATGATTCAATCCTAACTGGTGATTTAGTTGAATTAATCGCATGGATAAAACCACTAATTTTATCCTGTGTAGAAAGTGCTTCTGATAATTTTTCAATAAATATTTTTTGATCTTCCGTTTCGATATTGTTTGTAATAATTATTGCTAGTAGCTCGGCACCATCAGATCCTGATCTAATAATAAAGTTGCGTAAGAATCCTGTATTATGCTTTCTATCATAACCACTAATATTGTATTCTAGAGCTAAATCACGAGAGGTATTTAAAATAAATTCGTTTAATGGATCGCTAATATGGCAAAATTCTAAATCTAAAATTTTATCAAATCTACCTGGAATATGCATTCCAAAGGCAAATTTTCTATTGATGTTATCATCTTCGCTACTAATCTCTTGCTTGGTTAACCATCTGGAATTTCCAAAAGAAAATTCCATTTTATTTCTATAATTGAATTGCTTTGGAGACCCCATAGTTGGGTTTACTTCAAATTTATCAAAATGATTTTGCCTAAAAAAAGCATCTTCAACATGTTTTTTCTTCCAATCAAGTTGGTACTGATATGGCATATTTTGCCAGCTGCAACCACCACAAGTTCCAAAATATTTACACTTTGGTTCTATCCTATTTTCTGATGGTTCTAAAATCTCTAGCAAAAGACTTTCCGTATAAGATTTCTTTTTTCTTATTTGAAGTGCGCTTACCTTATCACCTGGGACACCACCCTTAACAAAGTGAACTTTTTCATCTTTTCGTGCAATAGAAACACCATTAAAGCCAATGCTTTCGATTTCAAGTGTGTTGATTACTTCTTTTTTTATTTTACGTGCCAAAATTTTTAACTGGATATATGATGGAAGATTTACTTATAATTAATCAAAGTTAAGGAATTTTCTTAATTCAAGGTTGCAAACTTTATCGCCCTTGTATTATTTTATAATCAAGTAATATATAATGGGACATTATAGATATTTTGATAGCTCTGTTTGGAGCTTGTCTTGAGCAACTTGATACGACTCGGGTAAACCAATATCAATAAAATATCCATTGTATTCTATCCCATAAAATTCATCACTATCTACTCTAGTTTCCATAATATCTTTTTCAAAAGAAAAAATATTTGTGTTTACTTTATCAAATATAACAGGATTCAAACAGTAGACACCACAGTTAATTAAACCACTTTTTATGTCTTGTTTTTCATTGAATTTAATTATTTCATTCTTATTACTTAACTCTATTGTACCATATCTATATGGATTTTGCATTTGTTTTAATGATAGAGTTAATTTAGATTTCAAATTAAAATGGTTTTTAATTAAGTCTTTGATATTAAAAAGGAATATTGAATCACCATTTAGTACTAGTACATCCGATTTAATTTTAAAATTATTGATTGCTAGTTTAATAGCACCGCCAGTACCTAAGGGTTCATCTTCAATTGAAAAAAGAATATCAATACCCTCAATATCAATCTCATTAAAGTACTTCAAGACGGTATCGTGTAGATACCCAACACAAAAAATGATTTTTTTAATACTATTGACTTTAAGCAATTCAATTAAATAACTAATAAATGGTTTTCCATTTATATCTGCCATTGGTTTTGCTTTATCACTCACAACAGATTTTAACCTTGTGCCTAGTCCTCCAGCAAGAACAATTGCTGTGTCTATGTGTTGGTTCTCCACGAATTCATTCCATTTTTTGTAAACATATATCTACGAAATTCCCCACCATATTCTTTTAATGCATTTATGACATTATATCTAGTGTTCTGAGGGCAGAAGAACATCATAAACCCACCGCCACCAGCACCAGATATTTTACCACCTAGAGCTCCTGCGCTTTTAGCTGCATTATACATATCATCAATTACAGGGTTTGAAATTTCCTTGGCAAGCTGTTTTTTATACTTCCAACCAAAATCTAATATCTCCCCAACATTATTAATTTCACCACGGAGAACAGATTCCTTCATTTTTATAGCTTGTTCTTTTAGCTTATGCATTCCTTCGAGAGATTTCTTTTCTTTATTAATAACATTCATAGTTTGAGAGTCAATTATTTTCCCAGAAAGTCTGCTAGTACCTGTATAGTATAAAAGTAAATTAAAATTTAATTCGTTTATATATTCTTTTTTAACTCTTAATGGGTTTACAATTACTTTGTCATTTTTATAAAATTCCATAAAATTGAAACCGCCAAAAGTAGCAGCATATTGATCTTGCTTACCGCCCGCCATATTCAAATCTAATCTTTCAATTTCATAAGCTAAATGTGAAATATCGTATTCACCCAGTGGCAAATTCAACCATTCTACAAAAGCCCCAAGGATTGCAACAGTTAATGTAGATGAAGTTCCAAGACCAGATCCAGCTGGCGCATCAACCCAGGTAGTTAATTCAAAAGATAATTTTTTCTTTGTGAAATCTTTTACTATTCTGTTATAAACACCTTTTAGTAAATCTAATTCACCATTAATTTCAAGTTCATTCTTAGAATCGACAATAGCACTTTCGCCTCTATCCATAGCACTGAATTTGATTTTACCATCATTAGTTTCTTTTATTGAGGCGTATGCATATAAGCTAATTGTAGAATTTAATATTGCACCACCAAATTCATCAGAATATGGACTTACATCAGTTCCCCCACCTGCGAGACCCAACCTTAACGGGGCTTTTGCTCTATAAATCATTATAAATTAAATCCTATATTGCAACATAAGTGATATATTGAACAAAGGTAAAAAATCTTCTTTTTTATCTAAAGTACTTACAACTAATAATTGTCCAACGTTATCATCTCTACCTATTAAATTTACAATATGTAAATTTAAACTAAAATTAATCATTAATCTTTTTTCAAGTTCAGCTTCCATTCCCAATCTTAGGTTTGTTCCAAATCTCCAAATATTATTTTTAGGCTCTCGGTTTATTTCAAATACCGAAGAATTATCAAGATTATCTATTTCTCTATACCTATATTGTGAGTTATGAAAATAATTACCAGTAAATTCTAAACCGCTATATATCCAGGCATTAGAGTTGTAAAAGTAAGCAAATGCGTAATGGAAACCAGAAGAAAAAGTAACTACATTTACTTGATTTTTAAATTGAAGAGCAACATCAGAAAATGTAATTGTTTCTGTAGATTTCCATCTTACATAGTCAATTACAATAGGAATTCTATATCTGCTATCTTTATCAAGATATATTGTTGACTTTGCTTCTAAACCTGATTGCATTAATCTTAACCCACCGCCACCAGATTCTCTTAAGGGAATTCTAGCTGGATGACCACGATCAGCTATTAAATTAGTTTTTAGTCCTAATGCATAAGAAAATCTATTGCTATATTCATAGCTTTGTCTTAGCTTAGAAAAGCTTGTGATACAACTAATTAAAAATATTATTATAATAATTTTCATAAATACTCTCTTATGCTATAGATTTTCTTTTCTGTGTTTTTTACCATCATTTCACCAATTAGTCCCATAGAAACTGATTGAACTCCTACAATGATAAGTACAATCCCCAAAAATAATAATGGTCGATTGTTCAAATATGTATTACCAAGTACCCATTCAATACTCAAATATAAATCTAAACCTGTTCCAGCAAGAATTAATAAAATACCTAACGCTCCAAAAAAGTGCATTGGTTTTTTCATAAATCTAGTTAAAAAAGTAACAGTTATTAGATCTAAAAAACCTTTAACCATGCGGTAAGGTCCAAACTTAGACGCACCATATTTTCTCGGATGATGCTGAACTACTATTTCAGTTACCTTGAAACCATCATGGTGAGCTAATGCAGGCGTAAACCTGTGCATTTCCCCGTAAAGGTTCAATGACTTAGCTGCTTCTTTTCTATATCCTTTTAAACCACAATTAAAGTCATGCAATTTAATACCTGTTGCGGTAGAAACCATTGAATTAAATATTCTGGAAGGAAAAGTTTTAGAAATAGGGTCATATCGTTTTTTCTTCCAACCTGATACTAAATCGTAACCATCTTTTAATTTGGCAACAAGATTTTTTATTTCAGCTGGATCATCTTGTAAATCTGCATCCATTGTAATTATTACATTCCCTCTGGCTTTATTAAATCCAATTTGAAGGGCTGCTGCTTTGCCATAATTACGTCTAAATCTTACTGCTCTATATCTTTTATCTGTCTTATTGATTTCTTTTAATATTCGGAACGAATTATCAGTAGAACCATCATCAATAAATATAACTTCCCATTGATCTCCAGCACTATCTTTTAAATGAATTGCTAATTTTTTTGATAATTCTTTTAACGATTCTTCTTCATTGAGTAGTGGTATCACTACAGATATTTGAACTTGATCCGGTCTTGTTCTATCAATTTTCTTATTATATCTATTTTTATTTTCGTGTTTCTTTTCCACTTACTTTTTAATAACAGTTAATGAATTATTTAATTACTAATATTTGTTCTGCAATTACATTGCCATCTTCTTTAAAGAGATTTACAAAATATATCCCAGATTTAAGATTAGCGATACTTATTGTTTGGATAGGCTTAGTAGATATTACTGTTTTTCCATCTATTGATATAAGATCAATCCTTTTAAATTGATTATAATTATTGATATTAATAACATCTTTTGCAAGTGTTGGATACAATATATTTCCATTTTGCTCTGAGATATTGATTTGATTTATTAGTTCAGTATTGTACCAAATCTTAACAACAAAATTCCAAGTACTAACATTTTCATTTGATGAGTAATAGCTTTGATTTTCTAACATATCTATTTTAATAAAATCTCCACCCAAAGATAAATAAGCAGAATCTGCAAGATCCTTCATATTATCCCATTTAAGTGTATAAGGTCTTCCATAATCAAGATTTACATCTAACTTATGTTCATAATAGAATTTTGTATCTATGTATGGAATTAAATCTGTATACGACCACACTTGAGCATTTTGTGTTTCATCAAAATAATTCAACCAGCAGAGCACGCCATAATCTCCTGGAGGTTTAGCAGGAAATATTTCAACTTCTAGGCCTTTATCAAGACCAGTTGTAGCTTCAGAATTTAATCCTAATACTACAGGAGTTGAAATAATTCCTGTATCTGTTTCTCCCCAAATACTAACTGTATTTGATTTCTGTGAATACAATACTGATGATATAAATAATAGTATGTATATCGCTTTCATAAATTATTCCTTAAATAATAAATGGACAGACCAATTTTTTTGGCCTGTCCATTATGAAAAGATTCAAGTAATTTAAATTACTTTCTTAAAACATTTACCATAGCTGTAATATCACCATCGACTGTAGTGATTTTCAAGATATATCTACCTTCAGCTAATTGATTCAAGTTAAATACTCCACCATCAACAGACAAGTTATGAGTGCCTGCACTTTGGTAACCATTAAATAAGTCAGCGACTTTTAATCCTACCATGCTGTATAATGAAATATTAACATTACCTTCGTTATTTGTTTTATAGTCAACTGCCATAAAATCGTCTACTGGGTTAGGATATACATTAACATGACCAGTAAATTCAGGAATATCATAGTTGATTTTAATTGAATTTGTAGCAGTTTGCTCAATTTCAATTGTCTTGTTTTCACCTTTCTTGATTGTACCTAATACTCTTCCAGTTAATGCATCAGTAAATTCATAATTAGCAGCTGCGTAATTAATTTCTAATGATACTGGGTAAGTAACACCTTGCAGATTCAATATACTTTCATCAGTATTAACTAATTTAGTATTAGTATTAAATCTTGCATCGAATACTTGAACTGGAGGCTTAGGAGGCATTTCAAAAGATTTTGCATTAACATTACCATCTCTAGAAATATAAACTTTACCAGAATTATCAGAAGCGTCATTCACTCTAATTAGTTCAGAATTTGAATAAATATTATCTCTAGCTGCAACTTCTGCAGGAGTTGATTTACAGTTTGAAGTCTCTAATTTGTAATATCCGTTTTCATTTACCTTGATAAAGTAACCTAAACCAGGTAACAATTCCGATACTTCTTCATAACCAGCTCTGGTGTTATATCTCCAAACACCAAACTTTCTTGTATAATCTGGATCAGGTTCTTCTGTACCAAATGCATCAAAGCTAATTCCTTCGATACAAGCTGGAACTGATAAAGCACCAATTGTATTCCATCCACCATTACCATTTTCACCAGGATACACTCTAGTTGAATCTTGTAAATCTCTCGAAATTTCAGAGATTGAAGATCCAGCAAATCTAGTATCAACTTGGTTTGAATACTTGATAAAGTAACCTCTACCTACTCTTAAATCTTCTTCAGATAAGTAAGTGTTAGGTACGAAATAAATAGGTTCGTTAATAGCATTTGGATAGATATTATTCCAAGCAGTATTAACTGGCTTAACAGGAAGTGAAAGGAAATTCCAACCTTCTTTAATAATAGGATCACCATTAGCATCAACATAATCTACTACATCACTTAATGTATATTCTATAACAAATTCGTTTACTCTTTGATCTGTAATAGTAAATGTTCTGATGTCATTAGAATTATCATTAATAGGATCATTTGCTGTTCTCATATTAACAGATGGGAATAATCTAGATTCACTAGTTCCATTGATAACATCTCTAATGAAATATTGAGCACCATCGATAAAGTCTTTTATGTTCCAAGAAACAGTAATTGGATAGTTATTATCACCATTCTCATTAAATTTAACGTGATATATAATTGATTCTGTATTTGCATCAATACTTCTAATATCTCTTGAATCATAAGCTCTGTTTTCATCGTTAGGAGCTAAGTCTGAAAGACCATTAGGAGCAGGATTAGGAGTAATAATATCTTGATCGAATCTATCTTTCAAATAAAATCTTGCTCCAAAACCAGTAATACCAGTTCCGTAAGCTTCCTCACCAAATAATGGATCAATGCCATCAGTTGCTCTATCAGCCGTACCAAATACTAAACTTGCAGATTCTACTGGACTGTTTGAATTTTCTACAACTAAATTAACACCACAATCAGTTCCAGCAACGCCTTGACCTTCTTGAGGAGCTCTATAGTAAATGAATGTAACTTTTAATCTACAAGGATTATTAAGTGCGTTATCTGATTTAACAGTGATATAAGCTTCGTAAACACCTTCAAATTCTGGATCTGTAGGTAATTTACTAGGGTCACAAGTTACATCTAATATAATCTTGCCACCATCGCCTTTAGGGCTTTCTTTTAAAACAGTAACTGCTTGATCACTTAATGTACCGTTATCAACATAATCGATTACATCAAATCTTGTTCTATCAGGAACAAAGTCTAATCCTTTTTGTCTGTTTGTTTCTACTTCTAACCATTCAGCCGAAGTTTCGATAACAACGTTTTCAATTCTTGTTCCAGAAACTGTATTTTCAAGAATAATTTCTCTAGTTGGCAACTCATTACTAGGGTTAGTAGTACAAGCAATATCAGTAATTGGATCTACTAAAGTATATTCATATACTAGAGACTCACCAAATAATTGCATTTGACCAGTTGGTAGTACTTGCGGTACAGGTCTTCCTTCAACAGAAAATCTAAATTGAGGTACAAGTAATGGCATTATTTTTACATAAATCATACCTGGCATAATTGGATCAGGAAACCCTGAAGAATTATTTAATGACCAGTTTTCAATTCCACCAATACCAGGAGTAAATGGTTGTGGTTGGTTAGGATCTGTATTATCAAATGTATTTTTTACTTTTGGCCAATTAGCTGTTACGTAAAAATTATTTATGTCACTACCAATGCTTGTTAAATAATCAGAATATTCTAAAAATGGAGATTCATCAGTAACATCAAAATCGTTATATCTAATTTCGTCATTATGTATAATTAAAGCTGACTCTTGTGCACCTGGCTCAAAACCTGCTTTGTAATTAGGGACCATTTCGAACATTACATATAATAAAATTCTAAAATCACTGTGAACTGGTAATGGTTTATTAGGTGATACACCAGATATTCTTAATCTCTTACCATATCTTTCATCAATTTGTGATGGAGTCTGAACTAATGATTTGTATTCATCTGTTTCTTCCATCGAATAGCTTAAATGCCAATCTTTAGCATCACAAAGCTCATCAGTCATTGGCTTTTCAGTAATTGTAAACAATTCAGGATGATCAGTAGTTAAACCGATTGGTTTAAGAGCACCTGTATGATACAATAAAGAAAACTCAAAATTTGTTATTGGATCCGCATCAAATTCATCGATGTCAGGATTAACAAATGTGTTTTTTTGTTCCCACTCATTTTGGATAAATACTGGAACGTAGATAATCTTCTTTCCATTAGTATTTGGTGGAACTAAAATCTCTGCATCTGGATACCATTCTTCTACATAATCGCTCATGTCTCCAGTTAAAGATAGAACTGGTATTTTAGGAATATTATTTACACCTGATGGGTACAAATAAGGTTGAGCGTTAGTATTAGTTGGTGTTCCAAAAAAAGCAAACATAAGAGCTGCAAATATTGCAACCTTGCTCATGTTTAATGTTTTTGTAGTAATTCCTTGCATTAGGACACCTCGTTATTTATTTAAAAATTAATTAATGATTTTATTATCTTTTTATCGTGTAAATCTATTTCTAGAAATACAATGTTATTATTTATAGCAATTAAATTATCGTTGCCGCTATATATTACTCTGCCAATTTGATCATATATCTTTAAATCAAATCGCTTAGTATTTCTAATTAAACCGCCACTTATTTCAATCTCTAGTTCTTCATTACTTATAAAAGTACTTAATTCCTCATAAGCAATTAACATAGTTTCACTTTTTGTATCGATATTTATACAAGAACTTTGATTAACATCTTCAATACTAAATTCTAATTTTGAATTTACAGAATCAGTTAATTGTTCTAATACAATTTTTATCTCGACCGTGTTATCAGCTACATCTTCAAGTAATATTTTATTGTTTTCCAACAAAATAGAACTATTATCAGAGTAAGCATCTTTTAATAAATATAAATTATTATCAATTTCAATATTCATTAAAAGATTATTAACTCTACTTAGATTGTTACTAGATAACATAATAGATGCTTCTACCTGTTTAGTAGAATCAAATACTATTGAGTCCTTAACTGTTATGTCAATATCTCGCAATGTATTACTTTCTATCTCTGGTACTATTTTTGGATAATCTATATTTAGTAAATCTATAGTTCCAGTAAATTCTTCTAACATATACAAATAAGTTAATTTGATAGATGTAGTATCAAAAACATCTTCAAAATATCTAAAAGAAATTGCGAATAATGGCCTGTCTCCACTTATTGGTCCACCTGATAAAAGGGCACCTCCACCAGTCACAAAATGTTTTGATCCTTGTACAGAAACCGATTCGCCAAAGAATTCTAAAAAAGTAGTTTGATTAATTAAATTGTCAAAGACCATTTTTGTGGAATCATATTCAATTCCAAATTCAAAACCATAAAGTTGATGGGAAGGAAGAACCTTCCCTATATCAACTATTAAAGTTACTCGTCTATCTTCAAATCCACCACATGGGTTAGGATTTTCTAAAACTGTTATGTTTGGTATGAAAACATCTTGACCATATAGGCAAACATTAGCTAATATGATAAAGATAATTGTTTTCATGTTATCTTTGAATTACAGTTTTAGTTGAGATATTGATTTCATTACCACTTAATCTATAAAGATAGATACCAGCTGGCAAATAAGAACCTGTTGTGTTTTGTCCATTAAATTTAAACTCATAGTTATTAGCGTTTAAATTACCTTTGAATATTGTATTTACTAAATTACCCTTAATATCATAAACATTTAAAGTATAATACCCTTCTAAAGGAACATTTACATTCAATGTAGTATTTGTATTAACAGGATTAAATACAGTAGGAGTAGCATTCATGCTAACTACTGATTCGTTACTTGAATTTAATACTATTGTTTGATTAGCAGTATTTTCATCATTAAATCTAGTATTAGTTACATTTATCTCATTCTTTGCAGTTTCTACATAGATATAAGCAAATGGTTCGTTTGATGAATAAGTTTCTGTACCAATAAATACAAAATTACCATTCTCAAATTCTGCTTGTGCAAATTCATCGTTATTATTAGTTATTTCAACAGCTTTGATATCAGCATCAAAATTAAAGAAACTACTAACTAAATCATTAGCGATTCCATTTGTATAAACAGGTATTCTATAAATACCATTCATATCTACAGCTTCACCAAATGTAATGTCATTTGCAATTTTTTCAGCATAAGTAACTTTACCATTACTTACAGTATCCCATCTCCAAGGAAGTGAAACTACTTTTGCTTTTAGGTAAGCAGAAATTAAAGATGCATCTCTTTCATCAGCTCTAAAGAATATTTGATTAATTCTAGAAATATTGTCTGGTAAATCATCTTGATATCTTTCGCTTCTGATTGGAATATCTTCAACTAATGTAGTATTAATCAAATGAATATAAGCATCAGGTAATTGAGGATTTTGATTAGCATTAAAATCTACAAGATTATCATAAAAGATATATTGAAGTCCGCCACCATCATCAATATCATCAGTTACACCATTGAAATCATCAACAATACCATCACTATCAGAATCAGGTCTATATAAAAGTAGTTCACCAGCACTGTTTATAAATGCACCTTGATCATTAGTTGCCCAAACAACAGTATCTACTCTCGAAAATCTTCCATCGTGATCTACATCAGCGTGAAATGCTCTATTTCCTAAAGCAGAATCTAATTCTTTATTTTCAACTACAGATCTAAGAATTAATCTTACATCATTATAAGTTACAAATCTGTTTTGTTGCAAGTTAAAGTGTCTTTGACCTTCACCTTGTGATAAATCAGTATCGCCATCACCCCATGATTGAAGTACTCTAGGAACTGGTTGAACTTGAACAGAAATTCTTCTATTAGTTCCACCTGAAGGTTGCCAAGCGTTACTTTTTCTGTTTGATGCAAAAGGATTACAAGCTATATCATCTGGATCCCAACAAAGGCCATTAATATAGTCAACACCTTCGGCTTTAACACCAATTGCAGCACCATCAGTAATAACTGTAGCACCAGAACCACCATTTACTAGTCCATAAGCAAATTCGATATTTCCTTGGCGGCTAAATGCAAATTCAGATTTGTATAATATTAATTGAAAATTACCTATTGAAGAAGGAATTGTTTTATCATTAATATTTAGATTTCTCCATTCGATAATTAACTTATCATCAGAATTTTGAATTAATAGATCTGAAGGTTCATAACCTAAAGGAGCATCATTTATATCTCTAAAGTAGTGGTCACCCCAAAAAGGAGCAATTACATATTGTTGAAATCTTCCTGCATCATTAGTAAATAATCCATCAGAATCATTTTGAGGTAAGTTAAGAGGTTCTACAAATGTTACAAAACCATTAACTGATACCCAGATTTCATCTGTTACAACACCAGCCAAATCGTAATCGAATTTCATTTTTATTTTTACATACCCATCATCAGCATCGCCAAAACCAGCAATATCTTCAAAATCGGATGCTTCATAATCGCTAACATCTGCGTTAGCAAAATCTAATCTATCATAATCAGAGACAATAGTTATGGTTGGACTATTGAATTCTCCAGATAAATTTCCTAGCGCTTTGGTATTAGTTAAAAGCGTTAGCCCAACTATTGCCAAAGTAAGCTTAAGGATATTATAGTTCATTTTAAACTCCATATTTTTTTTTAATTATCTATTTAAAAGTAGGGTAGGTTCTTCACCTACCCCTATAAATTATTTTACAATTTGAACTGGTAGAGCAGATGTTTTACCACCGCTTACTAATCTTACATTGTAATATCCACTTGCTAATCTTTGACCAGTTTGAGATTTCGCATCCCAATTAATGTTATGGTTACCAGCTGCATAAACTTCGTTAGATAAAGTTGTAACTACGTTACCAAATAAATCAACAATGTCAATTTGTACATTTCCAGCTTCAGCTAATACAAATTCAATATTTGCATTTTCATCAATTGGATTAGGGTTAACACTTGTAATAGCAGTTTGAACAGTTGCTACATCAGACTCAACATCACCAGGGATATCAGCTAATATAATAATTGAATTAATTGTTGTATTAGTAATAGTTAATGTTACCATATCACCATTAATTTCTACTGTTTCAAAACCTTTACTTTCACCTGTTCTCATTTCTACTGTGAAGAAATCTCCATTAGAGAATCCATCCCACATATACCAGTTAGAACCTAAAGGATTCTTATCAGTATCAGTAGCAGAAGGAATACAAGTTCTATCCCATTCAACTGTAATTGGGTATCTACTAGATACATTACCGTTTTCACCACCTGGTTGGAATTCAGCTTTGTACAAGAAGAATTGAGTATCATCTAAACCAGTTCCATCAGGATAAATTGTTCTAGCAACACCATTTCTTGAAGGCAATGTCCATCTAGCATCAAATACATCTACTGTAGGTAGTGGAGGTAATTCATACTCACAGAAGTTAGTATCTAATTTTCCAATTTCAGAATCTCCATCTTTACCATCACCAGTTGTTGGGTTGTTACCAGAAGCAGCACCCCAGTATAGTTCTTCAAAAGCACCAATACTGTTACTAATTTCTAACTTACAAACGAAGTTAACTGGATCAGAAAGGTTAAGTCTATATTCTTTAATAATTACATTACCATCTTTATCTGTTACTCTTACTCTAATAACACCTTTACCATCTTCATCTCTGAAACCATCAGGAATGCTTGTAGAAGAGATTACTACATTTTGAATTGAATCTGCTAAAGCACCAGTTAAAGTTGAAGGAGTTACTGTAAATCCAGTTGCAGGTTCAATAACTTCGATAGTTAAAGTTTCTTCAAATCCTAATTCGTCTCTTAACAAATCAATATCTGTAACTTTAATTGTATCTGAATATTCACCACCAATATCAAAACAATCAGTACTAGGTACAGCTGTTATGTCTGGTAAATGGTTTGTAGAATCAACTTGTAATTGGAATACTCTTACAGCAGTTAAGCCTTCAGAATCTGTAACTAATACAGATACATTTTCTGTTCTTGGAGCATCAGTAACTCTAGGAGTACCATATAACAATCCACTTGTACGGTTAATTAACAACCAATCTGGAGTATCGTTAAAGTAGTCTGTTCCAAGTTCCCAATTTCCTGCTTCAGGGAAACAGTTATCTTTAGGTATACCATTAGCATAATCGCCATCATATATTAATTCAAAAGTATGTTCTTGATCGAAGTTAAAGTCAGCAACTTGAATACCTCTGTCCAAGTTTAACAACTGTGGATTGTATCTTTCATCTTCTTTAGCATTATCTAAATTAGTAGTAGTAATTTCAGGAGCAACGTTAACTAGAATATCAAATTCTAATTCTCTTTTTCCACCATGACCATCGTTTACAACAACAGTCATTGTAGTATCTAAGTTTAATGCACCATTAATATCTGTTTCTCTTGAAAGTAAGTTCAATGCATCTTGTCTATCAATTCTTGCATTGATTTGACCGCTTGTTGTAAAGAATTGATTCAATACATCTTGATCAGTATCAGAGTTATATTCATATAAATATTCGTTAGCTAACCAAGAAGGTCTAATTTGATTTACCTGTACTTGAGGATCACCATTTTCATCTAGATACTCAGTATCATCAATAATTACAGTATCACCAGCAGATACGATAGTGTTACGGAAACCGTAAGCAGTTCTACCATAAGTAAATGGCCAGTTATGAACTCTAGCAGCCCATTCATCTTCAAGTTCATCATCAGTATTAATATCAACTTGGAATCTTAGTTTATCAGTTAAGTTTGCTACTAATCTTCTTGGAGTTAAATCTTCATCAAGTCTTGCATCAGCTTCGAAACAAGGTCTTACAGAAGGTTCGTAAACAACTTGTATATCTCTTGGAGAACCATCAGACCAATTTCTTGTAATTGTCTCTGAAGTATAATCCCAATCTAACCATCTTGGCAATGAATCAACTACAAACAATTTGAATGTATAGTCATTTGCAAAAGTAAGGTTAGCAGTATTTCCAATATCAATAGTATCTTGTTGTAAATATCTTGCATTATCAGTATATGATTGTGAGTGGAAATAACTTGGATACAATTCTATAAATTTAGCTAAAGTATCATTATCGCTATCCCATCCATATTCTGCTTTTAATGAATCAATAGTTCTAAAGTGAGGAGGGTAGCTATAAACTGTAACATTTACATCTTCTCCACCAGGAACTACATAAGGATTCATTGGTTGACCAGAGAACTGTTGGTATCCGATTGCACCATCTTTAACATTTGTAGTTCCGTCACCTGCAAATAATGTATCAACAGACATCCAGTTTGCAAGACCGCTATTAGCATTAAATGACCAGTTGTAAGTCAAATAAGTATATTTATCTTGTGAAGGAATTAATATAGCTCTTGGATCATAATAGTTATTACTATCGATTGCAGTCATTGATAAGATTGAATCTCTTGTTTGAGAACCATAAGCACCATCGTTAGCTGGGTAAGTTCTATCTTCTCTAACAAAAATAGTATTTCTGTATTCAACTATTTCGTTAGTATCTAATAAATCTGTTCCGTTTGGATCTTCTGTAGGTCTAATTTCAATAATTGGAGTATCTCTTAATTTAACAATATCTCCAGTAAATTGAGGAGCTTCGATACCAGCTGAGATAGCAAATTCAATACCTTGTTCAAATGCAGGCACTACACCATCTTGCCATAATTTTGTTCTTGATACTACTCTAATGTTATCACCAACGTTCACAGGTAAAGTTCTATATCTCTCACCAGCAAAGAAAGTTGCTCTATCATTATTATCAGCAGGTAAATCTGGTCTATTTGAAAATAGATTTGTTACGCCTGCAAACGAATTTTCATTGTGAGAATATTTTCTACCTAATAAAGTAGCGTTATCTTCATTGTAAGGATTATCTTCTAAAGCTCTTAATAAATTATCACCAGAACCGAAGTTTAATAAACCTTCAGTAGTTCTTCTAATTAATGTATTAGGAATTCTGTTTGTAGAATCAGGAACAAAATCAACTCTTCCTCTTAAAACTTCTCTTGTAGGAGCTTCTTCAGAAACTTGATTTAAATTAACTCTAATAAAATCACCAGTAGTTTCATTGATTACAAAGAATACTGATTCGTTAGAAATGAACATATCGTGATTTGATCTTTCAACTAATCCATCATAATCAGCTTCAGCTTCTAAGAAAAGAGGCTGTCCGATTGGATGATAGAAATCACCATCTGTATCAGGGCTATATTCTTTTTGCAATACTGCCATAAAGTCTGAATATCTATCATCTTCTAAACAATACTGATCTCTAACATATCTTTTAACATATTTAGTATTAGAAGGAAGAGCAGTGTTATCAAAGTTTTTCAATACTGGAGGGATACCTACAGCGAAATCTTCAATAGGGCTCATTCTTCTAGCAGAATAATCTGCTGATTTAATATCTGTACCTTTATCATGAATATCATATATATGACCTGAGAATAATAAATTTTCAGGAATAGAAAGATCACCAACAGTATTTTCATCATAAGTTGGTAAACCTTGATCTAAGTTTCTTAAAGGAACTGTCTCATAAGTATATCTCTGTAATGATTCGTGAGGACCTTGAGCTCTTGCATCATCACCAGCAACCCATGAATTATTGATTGGCAACCATGTATTACCATCACCAGCAACAAAGAATGTTTCAAATTCTGCACCTGGATAAAATCCTTGTGTTGAATCATTATAAATTAAGTTAGCAACATCTACTCTTACATTAACTTCTGTTTTACCCCAGTAGTTACCTCTTAAAGTATCTGTTCCACCAAAACCAATTCCAGCAGTACCTGCTAACACACCTTTTGTATCAGGCGCATCAGGCAATCTGATTAAAAATCTTGAATTGTTGTTATATATCGAGTTTGCAGCTTCTGAATACATAGAACTTGGTAATGGTCCTAGAACCTCACCAAATATTACAGCACCAGCTAAATCACTTGATGCTTGGTTAGCTTCAATATTACCAGATCCGTCTCTTTCGATAGGGCCTCTAATTAAATTTTGCATAGAACCAGCTTCAGAGTAAGCTTCATTAGTTGTAATTAATGATCTATTGAAAATTAATTTTAAATCCCAGTTATCTGAATAAACAGCAGGACCAGAATATGTCTTATTACCTTGAATTCTAACTCTATTAAAGTGTACAGAATCTCTTGTTCTATCTAAATCTTTATTTACTTCACCTAAGATGTATAATGCTCCACCAAGACCAATACCATTTTCTTGTAAATCAGTATCACCATGAATTCTATTATTAGCAGTTATACTATTAGTAGAACCATTACCCATTTGTGAATTAATAAATTCTGAGTCAGAATCTAAAATAATTTCATTCTCATAAAATCTAGTTAACATTCTAACATCAGCAGGATAATTCACATTATCAGCCCAAGTAAACACACCATTTGTTGATGTATAATCTGTAGCTATTCCATCTGTGTAAGTAACATTATCTAAATCAGAAACAAAGAATTTCTCAGAAGATAATCTTGGATTTACTTGTGCAATCGCAGCACCATTACCATTTCTTACAACATTTTCAACAAACTCTGTTCCTTGAACTACGTTCAAATCACCATTGATTACATACAATGCACCACCACCACGGATAGCTTTTCTTGTATTTTCTTCAATGTTCATTGCTACATCATTATTTCTAAAAGATGCTCTTTTAATGATTATGTTTCTTTTGTTAATTGGTTGAACTTGAGCATCTGGAACTTCAGAGTGAATTGCACCACCAGATAAACCAGCGTGATTACTCCAAAATCTTACAGGATATTTACCACCGTAACCAATTAGTTGATTTGATTCAACACCACCAGCACCATTAACCCAAAAATTTCTTTTTGTGAATATTGCTCCACCATGAACTGATGCACGGTTATCTCTAAATAAAATATTAAATCCATAATCTCTAGTATTCAATAATCTATCCGTTCCACCAATTACTGGAGACATAAAGTTGCTAGTATTACCATCAACATATATTGCTCCACCAGCACCTGA
Source organism: Candidatus Kapaibacterium sp. (assembly GCA_028376765.1). Classification (GTDB taxonomy): domain Bacteria; phylum Bacteroidota; class Ignavibacteria; order Kapaibacteriales; family UBA2268; genus JAJRPT01. The sequence continues at coordinate 2,757 of JAONBD010000005.1, read as the reverse complement.
AGTGTTGCTTTCAAACAATGTTGGGTTAGAAACATCATCTCTAGCAGGTCCACCTCTTAATTGAAGTCTTCCTAATGTATTAGCATGAAATATTGCTCCACCCTGTGAATAGTTAGAAGCATCTAATGGAGTTCCAATTTCTGTAAAATATTTAGCTAAAGATTCATTGCCAATAAATTGACCAGCTACTATTAAAGAAGTATAACTTCCAACATAAACAGCTCCACCTTTAGCACCCATTGAATTAGGGTGTTCTTGTCTATTTTCTACTTGGTTTAATTCCGCTCTAAATGTATCAGGATCTTCGAAAGTTACAAGCTCATCACTTTGGTAACCTAAAATACCATTTGATTCAATATTAATACTGTTATTAACACCAAAACCAACTTCCATTCTTCTATATTCACTATCAGATCTACCTGAAATATATATTGCACCACCATAAGCTATATTTTGGTAGTCACTCCCATAGGGGTATGTTGCAACATCTAAATCTTTACCAACAGTTTGATTACCAATAGTAACAAAACCATAATCAGCTAGGATTACTTCATTATTAATAAATGTATTATTTCTAAATCTTCCTAAGAAAATTGAAATTCTTGAATCGTCATACGCCATTCTCTGAACATCAGTTAATGGTTCAGAACCTGGTTCATCAATTAAATCAATTGCAGGTATTCTATTCAAATTCCCTGCATTAACAGAAGAAGCATTTCCATCAGGATCAGTAATATTAGGATTTTTATCCAATGGATAAACACCTAAATTATTTTTCAAGTCATTTAAACTATTAAACACCATTGGGAAACCTTTAGGTGCTTGCAAGAATTGAACAGCTCCACCTCTAAATTTAGAGATGTTGTCTTCGAAAGTACAGCTTAACAACCAAGTTCTAGTTGAAAATGTAGTTATAGCTCCACCACTACCATTTGATGCTAATCTCAAATCATTATTGATTTGATCCCAATCAGGAGTGTCGTTACTAACAGCCCAAGGAAAAGCATTTGCTTGAGTTTCAGAGAACAAAGGAACTCTATCTACTGTAGTATCTTTTTTCATTCCTTCGAATGAACAATTTCTAAAGTAAGCAGCTCTAGCACCAGGCAATACAACAATGTGCCCTAACTCTCTCGAGAAATTAGTAGCTGGCTGACCAATAAATTGAATTTCATTTGCTTCAGTATCTCCGGCACCAATATCAACTGATTTATCACCTAATCTACTCCAAGGGAAGTTTCTTAAGTTTACATCACCAGCAGGGTCTTTATCCATTTTACTAGCTAAAAACATCATTGCCATTTGGTAAGGTATAATAACCTCTCTATTAGCAACAGGAGGAACGATGAAACCAAAATCATCATAAGTCAAGTTCTTGATTGATCTTGAAACCGTATCTAACAATACATTAAATATATCATTATATTTGAAAGGGTTTACCGTTGGATCAGCTTTTGTTCCAGTTAAATCTATAACAGGACCATCAGCATAAGCGTGATTATTACCTTGACCGTGCAAGAAATAATTCAAATCCGAGTACCCGTTATAAGATGTCGGAACATTAGGATTTGTGCTCAATCCAGATATCCCTACAGGATTTAATCGATTAGTATCCAACGTATTTGGGTTTACTATATCTGGGTTTGATGTGTAAGTGGCACTTGCGAAACCATCTGCGATGATTCTACCACCCGTCGAATCAATTAATCTACCATTAGGATAGAATATGACTTTAGTACCTGGCTCGATAATTAATGTACCGCCAACCACTAAAGACTTATTGATTATATAGTCATTGTCTTTTAAGAATACCATCACCTCGTTAGGTTTGATAGTACCTGAGACAATAACATCTGCCGCCGAGGCGTTGGACACCCCGAAAATTGACAGGATTATTGCAAATATACTCAAATGAGTCAATCGTTGCATAGAGATTCCTCCAAAACTATATTATTTAAAAATTTGATATTATTTATATTCATTTTAAAATTTATACTATTATTCAGTGACTACAATTCAAATTCCATGCCAAGTCTATTTAGACCAGCCCTTGATAGACTTGAAAATTCATCACTAGTGTTTTTAGCATTAAGCTTAAGTACTTTGCGGTACATTTCTTCACTTTTAGAAGTGTTTCCAGCTTTCTCGTAAGAATTACCAGCAAAATACAAGTATTGAGTTTTCTTGACAGTGTAATTTAAATTGGCAGAAGCCTTTACATAATTATCTGCAGCAGCCACCCAATCACTTTTCAATTCATTTATCATAGCTAAACCAGCATGAGATCCAACTTTAATAATGTCGGATTCAGAACTAGTTGCATTTTGGAAATAACTTATAGCATCATTAGTATTGCCTAATTCAACCATAGCTTTAGCAGTATAAAATGATGCTGTTTTGCCAGCTTCGATAGAACTGTAACTGTCAGCTATTTGTCTCAAACCTACTAAAGGCTGTCCATTCGCTTGAGGAGAACCACCTTCTAATGCAGCTTGGTATTGCCCCTGAGCTAACAATGGAATTACTCTTTCTAATTTAATCGTAGCTTCTTCCAATTCTTTTGCTTCTTTATCTTGCATATAGTTCAAACCTGCAAAGGCTAGTACTATTAGAACTACAATACCAAGTATTGCACTTCCATACTTTTTAATTTTAGCTGTTTCAGCTAATTCATCACTTTCGATATCTTGATCCATACTCTCGATATCATTTTCTTCGTTGTATTCTTCTCTATTTGACATTTCTCACCGAAAATTT
>JAONBD010000049.1 GCA_028376765.1 Candidatus Kapaibacterium sp. | reverse complement strand
CTATTCGGAGCGTGGCGAAATAGAAATAAAAGGCAAAGGCGAAATGAAAACCTATTTTATTGAAGGGAAGGAGGTTTGATTTTTAAAATACAATCTAACCATCTGCAATTGGTTTAGAAAATATTAGTTTTTAATTTAAAGCCAAATCAAACTGCAATTAGTCCAACGGGGGGTTTAGTTCTTTATTATCTGCTTTTAGGAGCAGTCCATTCTTTTTGTAACAATAATTTAAAATCCAGGTTAATGATTTTAATACCAACTATAATAAATCCACAAATAATATGAAACATCTTCTACTACTTTTAACAATTTTAAATATAAATATTTTTTCACAAATGGAAAGAACTACTGGACCCTACGGCGGTGTTGTGAGCGATATGGCAACCCATCGAGGAGTATTGTATTGTTCCATGAATGGAAATGCAAGTATGGGTGGAATTTATTATCTAAAAGGTGGAAATTGGATTAATAATTCGGAGGGGCTACCCAATGGATCTTCAGTTGTTTCAATGCTTTCCGATGATAATAATTTATATTTAGCAACTGCAATAAATGGAATTTTCATTCTTGAAAATAATATTTGGAAATCGTATTCGGGTAATTTTCATGATGTAAAGGGAATGATCAAATTTGAGGAAGATTTAGTTGTATTCACTAAAAACTCTGGTATATACAAATCAAATAATGGTATTAATTGGACCAATATTATATTTAATTTGGAATCAAAATTTATATACAGTTGGGCTAAGCTTGATAACACTTTGTTTGTAGGTCTAATCTCCGATAAGGTTTATAAGTTAGATTTAACAAATAATAAGTGGGATAATAAATCTGAAGGGATACCTAATAGTACTAATTCAGCTATAATTTCCATGACTTCAATAGGAGATAACTTAATTGTTTCAGATACGAGAAAACAATATATTTCAAAGGATAAAGGTGAGACATGGAATCCATTTACAACTAATGACGATAATAATTTTTATGTTGAATCATATTATAAAATAGATAATAATTTATTTGGAATAAACTATAACAATGTGTATTTGTTACAAGACAATGAATGGGAATTAAAATTTACAGCGTCTAGTTTTAGTATAACTAATTTTATAAAGTTTAATGATAAGTATTATTTTTCAAGAAATCATTGGGGTATTTCTCAGCTCAGCACAAATTTTAATAACCCTACTGAATTTCAGGCAGGTATATGCAACTCATCATTGACTTGTTTAACAAAAAATGATAAGTATCTCTACGCAGCTGAATTAGTCAATGATTTTGGCTTTGTAAATCGAAGTGATGATGAGGGTAAATCTTGGGAAAGAATGAGCGAAAATCTTTCACAAATTGGTTATATCTCTCTATCTGCTCATGGCGATACTGTTCTTGCCGGATCTGATGGTGCAGGTTTATATTTGACAACCAACTCAGGTGATGATTGGTATAAAGCAAAGGGAACTCCAACAGGTTATTTAGGAGCAGTTATCTACCATAAAGAAAATATAATTATTGGTCCAAATGGATTTTCCCAAGGGGTATCAATAAGCAAGGATTTTGGAGATACATTCACTAAAATAGATGATTTACCAAATGATGGTTTATTATTCCTAATTGAATATGATGGGAATGTATATGCTGGAACAAGGTCAAAGGGAATATTTTTTAGTGAAGATGGTGGCAACACTTGGTCAGAGCAAAATCAAGGAATATCTATGCCCCAAGATTTTATTTTCATTAAGGATATGTATACCGATGGTAATAGCATTATATGTGCAACTTATGATTCAATTTATTTATTAGATAAGATAAATAATAAATGGAACAAAGTTAATTTTACAAGCGATAGTAGCAATTGGATTACTTCATTAATGATAAATAATGACATAATTCTTTGCACTACTAAAGATATGAATATTCATTATTCAATTGATAAAGGCGAATCTTTTCAATTATTAAGTGAAGGTGATGTAAATCCTTTATCAATAAATGATATAACGGTATCTAATGGTAATATTTATTTAGCAAGTTTTGGATCAGGTGTATGGAAGATACCTTTAAGCGAGTTTGAAAATACTTCAATAAATAATGATTCAATTCTAAATGTTAAAATCCACCCAAACCCTGTTAGTGAAGTTCTTTATATAGATGGTTTAGAACATTTGGGGAATAAAACAATTAAACTAATTAATTATGAAGGGAAAGTAGTTCTACAAAAAATGTTCGGTACTGGAGCAAAAATTCAGCTCCCAATAAATAATTTAAATACAGGTCACTATTTCCTATCAATTATCAGCGAAGGTAAATCTATTTATAAGAAATTAATAATTATTTAAATCAAAGAGATTTTATTATAAATAATTTAATTTATCCTTGGTAAAATCCAACTTTTTTATAAACTTTCCTTAAAGTTTTAAAAGCTGTTTTTCCTGCTTTTTCTTTACCATGTTGGATTATTTCGTTTAGTAGCGATTTATTTTGTCTTATATCCTTAAATTTCTCTCTAATTGGAGCTACAAATTCGGCAACAGCATTACCGCAAGCCTCTTTAAATTCTGCATATCCAGCAGATTCAAATTTTGATTCAATTTGCTCGTAATTTGTATTAGTCGCTATTGAATATAATTCCATTAGGTTAGCTATTCCAGGGTTATTCTCATTATAAATTATACCCGTTCCCGAATCTGTTACTGCTCTTTTAATCTTTCTTTTGATTACATCATCTTCATCTTTTAGAAAGATAGTTGCATTTTCATTTGCATCAGATTTTGACATTTTTTGTTTAGGGTCTTGCAAGCTCATAATTCGTCCACCAATTTTGGGTATGAATGGCTCTGGACTTGTAAATGTATCGGAATAGTGATGGTTAAATCGTTGAGCAATGTTTCTGGTGAGTTCCAAATGTTGTTTTTGATCTTGCCCAACTGGTACGCAGTCAGCTTGGTACAGCAAAATATCACAAGCCATTAATATTGGATAAGAAAACAACCCAACATTAATATTATCCATGTTTTTCGCAGATTTATCTTTGAATTGAGTCATTCTTTGACACTCTCCCATTCCAGTAAATGTAGAAAGCACCCAAGTAAGTTCGCTATGAGCTGGGACTTGAGACTGGACAAAAACAGTACTTTTATCGGGGTCTATCCCAGCAGCCAAGAAAAAAGCAAGAGTATCTAATGTTCTTTGTCGTAAATCGGCTGGAACCTGCCTAACCGTAATTGCATGAAGGTCTGCAACCATAAAATACGAATCGAATTCATCTTGTAATTTTACCCAATTAGCAAGAGCTCCAGTAATATGACCAATTGTCAGATATCCTGAAGGTGTAACACCAGATAGTATTCTTTTTTTATTTTTATTTTGATTTTCCATTTTGCAATTATATTTTTTTCAAATATACACAGAAATCAAAATAATCTAAAATATTAGTGGAGTAGTGTAAATGATTAATAAGGGTGATACATATTAAATTATTGATTGCGATTACAACAATATTTTGATTTTGTTGTTAGTAAGGGCTAATTTTGTAATTAAATTTTTAGAACTAAACTTAATGATATAGTATGAGCAAACTAACAGAAAGTATTCAATGGCAAACACTTGTGGAACATCAATTTAACATAAGCAGTATGCAGCTTAGAGATGCTTTCCATTATGATGAAGATAGATTTGAAAAATACTCAATAAAAATTGGTAAAGATTTGATATTTGACTATTCAAAAAATCTGATGAATTTTGATACTATTTCACACTTTTTGGCTTTAGCAAAATCAACAAGATTAAAATTTGCTATTAATGATATGTTTGCTGGTAAAAAAATTAATAGTACTGAAAACAGATCTGTACTTCATGTCGCACTTCGTGATTCAGTCAGTGAAGACCTCGAAATTGATGGACTAAATATTAAAAATGAAGTCGATACCGTAAAACTAAAAATGCAAAAATTATCAAAAGACATTTTAGATGGTAATTGGCTTGGGCATACTGGCAAACAAATTACTGATTTAGTAAATATTGGGATTGGTGGATCAGATTTAGGACCTAGAATGGTTTGCAATTCATTAACAGATTATCATAAACATGTAAAAGTCCATTTTGTTGCAAATGTTGACAGAAGAGATATTAATAAGATTATGTTAAATGTAAACCCAGAAACAACTATTTTTGTGATTACATCAAAATCATTTTCGACTCAAGAAACACTTCAAAATGCTGAAACAGCTAAAAATTGGATGATTCGGTCTGGTGTATCAAAAGAAAATTTAAGCAAACATTTCATTGCAATTTCTAACAACATTAAAGCTTGTACTGAATTTGGTATAGCTGAAGATAATATTCTAAAAATGTGGGATTGGGTTGGTGGTAGATTTTCACTTTGGTCAGCTGCTGGTCTATCAATAGCTATTCAAATTGGTTGGCGGAATTTTGAAAAATTATTAAAGGGTGCAAACCAAGTAGATACTCATTTTCAGAATACACCACTCGAAAACAATATACCATTTATTATGGCAATTCTTTCAATTTGGTATAGGAATTTCCTTGATTTTCCAGCTCAGGCAATTATACCATACAATCAGGATTTGGGTGATTTTAGTGCTTACCTGCAACAATTAGAAATGGAATCAAATGGGAAATCTGTTAGTGTAAAAAATCAGAAATTAGATTATCAAAGTTCAAGTATTATTTTTGGTGAACCTGGGACAAACTCTCAACATAGTTTCTTTCAGATGCTTCACCAAGGAACAACTACTGTACCAGTTGATTTTATTGGATTTGCAGAATTTGACCAAGGTGACAAACATAATCAGAAATTGCTATCAAATCTGCTGGCACAATCAAGAGCTTTGATGATAGGCAAAACCAAAAATGAAGTAAAACTTGAATTAAAGGAAAAAGGATTAAGCGAAAAAGATATAGAAAATAATTATTTACAAAGAACCTTTACGGGTAATAAACCTACGAACACAATTTTGTTTAAAGAATTAAACCCCAAAAATCTAGGGTCACTAATAGCTCTATACGAACACAAAACATTTGTTATTGGTTCTATTTTAGGCATTAATTCTTTTGACCAGTGGGGTGTTGAATTAGGCAAAGAAATGGCAAATCAAACCCTTGATGAATTAAATTCTAAAGAATCTAGTGTAGGTTTAGACAATTCAACAAATGGATTGATTAATTGGATTAAATCATAAAAATGTTTTTATCAAAGCAGTCATTAATTATTATTTTCATTGCATTAATTACTTCTATTTTTTTTAGGGTAAAAATCATTGAAGAACTTCCACTGGGGACTGATACAAATCACTATGGTTTAAAAGGTTTTGACGATGAACCAGCTCATTTAAACTATGTAAAGTTTATAATTGAAAATAATGAATTTCCTGTTTTAAAATCAAAAATTACTGATCCTGATGCCTTCGAAAAATTTGAATTTGAATACCATCAACCATTTTTCTATTATGGTTATACTAGTTTTTTATTCAAATTTTTAGATTTAAAGCAAACTAATTTATTGAAATTAGGCAGATATTTTAATTTTATAATATTTTTGTTTTCTGTTCTGATATTGTATTTAATTTTTAAAGAAATTGGATTTAACCAAATCCAAGTTACCTGTGGGCTTGTATTTTATTTAATGTTAGGATCCTCTGTTTATTATGGAAGTTTGCTAAGCAATGATATGCTTTCATGGTATTTAATTTGGCAAATAATTTATTTGTTGTTAAAAAATCCACACCGTAATTGGATTTATCTAATAGTAAGCATTACATTGTTACACTTTACAAAATTCAATGTTGTTTTGATATACCCTGCTTTGGTTTATTTAGTACTAAAAAATAGGAATCATGTTACTAGTTATAGAACTAATTTAATTTTAATTTTGCCAATTTTATTTTCGTTACCAATTTATTCAAGAAATTTATCCCTTTATGGAAACCCCTTTCCAATAGGTAATATCACTGGTGAAACTTGGTATTATGTAAGTAATATTTGGGAATCTCTATTTAGACTAAAAAAAATGTTTTATACTTTTTTCTTTTCAATGTATTTTGAACCTGCAAAAAAATTGATTTATATTTTTAATTACATCACTTATATTTGGTTAATCATCACCCTGTTTTACTGGATTAAGAATATCAAATTTGAAATTAGAGAGAATCAATTTATTAATTTGCTATTAGTAACTAATATACTAGCATTCTTATATTTTGCTATTCCAACTGGAATTATAGAGGGTAGGCAGTTGTTTCCTGCATTACCATTTATAATATATTTTATGGTATTAGGACTATGCCAATTTCTTTTGAAATTGAAAATAAATGAAAAATATGCCCCAGTTATCATTTACATTATATTCTTACCATCATTTATTATTGGGTTTTATCTTTGAATTTGGTGAATAAAGTTTTTTTTGTTATTTTTGCCGTTTAGAAAACAAAATAATTTTTATAACTATCTTTAGATTTTTTCAGTCATACTAACTTTATAAATTCTATTCAAACCTTAGAATATGGCTAAAAATTTAATGCAAATCAATTTGGAGTACCCCTTTTATGTCTGAAGAGACTAAACCGGTTGAAACCACAACCAACAATCCAGAAGAAGCAGTAGCAAAAGTTGCTGAAATGGAAGATTCAACAAATCATCCACAGCAAGATTTGAAAGCTGCTGAAGAAAAAACATCAAAAAATAACGGTCCATCTGTTGAAAATCTATTAGAATACGGATTTGAATCTGTAATCGAAATGACTGATGACAACTTTGCTTCAATGTTTGAAGAAAAAGTGTTAGATATTAAAGAAGATGAACTTGTACAAGGTAAAATTGTAAACATCACAAAAGACGAAGTTCATGTTGACATCGGGTTCAAATCTTTAGGTGTTGTGCCAAGAGCAGAGCTACTAAATGCTGAAAGCTACGAAGTTGGCGAACTTGTTGATGTATATGTAGAGAAAATTGAAGATAATCAAGGTAGATTGATTCTTTCCAGAAGAAGAGCAGATTTCATGCGAATTTGGGAAGATATTATGAACCATTACGACAATCAAACTGTTACTAAAGTTCATATCCTTAGAAGAATTAAAGGTGGAATGGTTGTTGACCTAAATGGTATCGAAGCATTCCTTCCAGGCTCACAGATTGATGTTAGACCTGTAAGAGATTTTGATGCTTGGGTTGGTAAAGATATTGATGTAAAGGTAGTAAAAGTAAATCATCCAAGTGAAAATGTTGTAGTATCTCACAAAGTATTACTTGAAGAAGCACTTGCTGAACAGCGTGGCGAAATCATGTCTAAACTTGAGAAAGGTTTAGTACTTGAAGGTGTTGTAAAAGCAATTAGTGACTTTGGGGTCTTCGTGGATCTTGGTGGTGTAGATGGTTTAGTACACATTACTGATTTATCTTGGGGAAGAGTAACTCATCCGACAGAAGTTGTTGAACTTGACCAAGAAGTAAAAGTAGTAATCTTAGACTTTGATAAAGAGAAAAGAAGAATCTCATTGGGTATGAAACAATTAACTCCACACCCTTGGGAATCAATTGGAGATAAATATGTAGAAGGTGCAAAAGTAAATGGTAAAGTGGTATCACTTACTGATTACGGAGCATTCATTGAAATTGAGAAAGGAATAGAAGGTTTAATTCACATTAGTGAAATGAGCTGGACTCAGCATATTAAACACCCAAGCCAAATGGTATCAATGGGTCAAGAAATTGAAGCTATTGTTCTTCAAATCGATAAAGATAGCAAGAAACTAGCTCTTGGTATGAAACAATTAGAACCAGATCCTTGGGAAGAGTTACTTAAGAAGTATCCAATTGGATCCAACCATCACGGTGTAGTAAGAAACTTAACTAACTTTGGTGTGTTTATTGAACTAGAGCCTGGAGTAGATGGTTTAATTCATATTTCAGATTTAAGTTGGACTAAGAAAATTCGTCACCCAGGTGAATTTGTTAAAAAAGGTGATGAAATTGACTGTACTGTACTATCAATTGATTCAGAACAGAGAAGAATTGCATTAGGTCATAAGCAAATATCTGAAAATCCTTGGGATTTCTTTGAAAATCAATATGCAGTAGGTAAAGAAGCAGATGCTAAAATCGAAAGAATTATCGATAAAGGCGTAATTGTAGAATTACCTGAAGGTGTTGATGGATTCGTTCCTGTTTCTCAACTTAGCTTTGCTCCTGTTGATGAAATCTCTACCTACTTTAAAATTGGTGATGAATTGCCATTGAAAGTAGTAGAATTTGATAAAGAATCGAAAAAAATAGTACTTTCTGTAGTTGAAAGATTAAGAAATCAAGAAGAAGATATTATTAATGCATTTAATGCGAAGCACCCAGTTCCTAATGCTGATAAATTTATCAATACTCCACCAGAGTATGATAGCTCTCAAGGCATTCTTCCAGAAGAAGAGTTTCTAGGTGAATAATATTAAGTTTTTGAACTTATTCAATTTTAAAAAAGGAAATCCAATCGGATTTCCTTTTTTGTTTTATTAGAGCTAAATTTATTCTTCTTCTTCATTATCACTAAAATATAACTCTGGTCTTCTATCTTCAAAAATATCATTAAATTCATTAAATGATTTATCCCGAGTTAGATCTGGATCTATTGATGCGACAATACTAATTTCATTATTTCCACCAGCACTAACTAATGGTAAGCCATTGGGATCTATTATAGTAGATTCTCCATTAAACTTCAATACTTCAAATGATTTACTTTCTTCTCCTATCCGATTTGCAACAGCAACATACACACTGTTTTCCAATGCTCTTGCTTGCATGACCCCTTGCCAAACACCAGTAACCAAATTTGATGGACAAATAATTAAATCTGCACCTTGCAGGGCAAGTGTTCTTGCTGCTTCTGGGAATCTCCAATCATAGCATATCATTGTCCCTATGTTTATATTAAGTGGTTCATAGTCAACAACAAAAAAACCAGTGTTCCCTTCTTCAAATACTAATGATTCTTTATAAAACAAATGTGATTTTCTATAAATACTTGATTTTTCTCTATCAGGTGTTAAAATTGCAGCAGAATTATAAAACAGGCTATCTTCTTCTTCTGGAAAGCCAAACACAATAAGCTTATCAATATCCTCAGCCATTGATTGGAACTGAGATATAATTTCATCTTCTGCGTTAATTGCTACTTTAGATAGCTCTTCTTTATCTGTATAAAAATATCCTGAAGTTGCAAGCTCAGGAAATACAATAATATTTGCTTTAGACCCTTTTATATATTTTTCCATAAGGTCAATATTTTCATGGGTCTTAGCTAACTTTGGTTCGAACTGAACGATTTCTAAATCTAATTTCATAATTTTTGTAAAAACAGTATAAAAATTTGATAATCTTAATGTTGGAATTGTTTGATATTTTTCCGAAGTTGCAGATTGTAATAGTACAATATAGAAAAAACTGTATATTTTTCTAAAAAAATCAAGGTAATTACTTGAAGAGTCAAAATACGAGCCAATATTTTTTAGTGATATTTTTAGTTCTATCTTTGTTTGCAACTGATTTAATAGCAGGTAGGCAATCAAGAAAAGAACGCAAGAAAGTAGAAGCTATTAAAATAATTCAAGAAAATTCGGAAGAAGTTAGCATCTTAGCTGGTGTTGACCCTTTATCTAATGATAGTTTAGCTGCAATTAGTATTGAAGAAAACCAAGTTGGTGATTTAGGAGAAGATCCTCTTGAACTTGCCAATGACGAAGATACAGAAATTGATTTTGAAAGCTTTAACATGCTTTGGTTAGCTTTTGTAGCAGAAGATGAAGAAGACACATTTACCGAAAATGGAATCCACAAAGAAGAATTAATGGATTTTGTAATGGACTGGTTGGGAACACCATACAGATTTGGTGGTGACTCTAAAAGATCAATCGATTGTTCTGCTTTCACAAGAAGAGCTTTCAGAACTGCTCTAGATGTTGAATTGCCAAGAACGGCAGTTTATCAATATCAATTTGGTCAGGAAATATCAAAAGATGAATTAGAATTAGGCGATATGATATTTTTCAAAACTAGACGTTACGCTGCTATCACACACGTGGGTATATATCTTGGAGATAATTTATTTGCTCATGCAAGCTCTAGTCACGGAGTAACTGTATCAAAATTAGCTGGATATTACGAAAGGAAGTACAAAGGTGCTAGAAGGCTAACTTTAGAGGATTTCAGAAAACTAGAAGTAGTTAGTGATGATGACGATGTTCCTCCTTTCAAAGTTGGTGGATAAAGTTCTCATTGATACAATGATGTTTTTTAGCAAGCACAATTTACTGATAGAAATATTAAAAAGAAAATCCCTTTAGAACTAAGTTTTAAAGGGATTTTTTTATGCCT
>JAONBD010000048.1 GCA_028376765.1 Candidatus Kapaibacterium sp. | reverse complement strand
ATAAAATTGGAGCAAGTGTTGATGAATCTTTTCTTAAAAGAAATTTATATACTAAAACCCAAACTAAACTTAGTTCTGAAATGAGAAAACAAAACCTGAAAAATGTATTTTCAGTTACAAAAAAATATAAATATAAAAATATATTGATTTGTGATGATGTTTACACTACAGGATCAACAATGAATTCTTTGGCGTTTGAGCTTTTAAAAACTGGCACTGAAAATATTTATGGTGCCGCAATAATTATAGCATGAAATATCTTTTATTCATACTTTTTTGTTCTACTAGTATTTATGGAGCTAAATATCAATATCCATATCCCGATAATCCACACCAAGAAATTTATAAAAAACGAAGATTAATAGTTGAATCTAAATTAAAAGATTATCAGGTACTTATGGTTTTTTCTTCTGACTTTTATACGAGGTCTGATTATCAAACATTTAGACAAAATAGCGATTTACTTTATCTGACTGGATTACCTGATTCAAAAGCAATTTTAATTATTAATCCTGATGGTTTTGATATCGAGGGAGAGTTGCACAAAGAAATTCTTTTTATGAATATTCAAAATGAAAATGACAAAATATGGAATGGAGTCAAAATCACAAAAAGATTTTCTGAGGATAGTTTAGGTATAAGCAAAGTATTAGATATTGATACTTATGAGGCATTTATTTCAAATCATTTGATTAAAAACAATCTTGAAGTGATAATTGCTCCCTTTACGAAAGGTAAGCACTTTAATCCAATTCTTAATGGTTTAGCAAAATCTGAAAAATCTGAAGAATTAGAAATTGAAGAAATAAAGCTAATTAGCAAAATTAATCCTTATGCTTTGTTAAAAGTTGATAATGAAATTTTTAAATCAACCCGAGATATTAAAGATTCCAATGAGATAAAGTTAATTCAAAAAGCAATTGATATAAGTGTTCAGAGCCATATAAATTCCATTAAATCAATCAAACCAGATATGTACGAATATCAAATTGAAGCAGTAATGGAAGGTAGTTTTTTAAGTCTTGGTGCAGAAAATAATGGTTACAGCTCCGTAGTTGGTGCTGGATCAAATTCTTGTTGGTTGCATTATACAAGTAACCGTGATGTCTTAAAATCAGATGAACTAATTTTGATGGATTGTGGTGCAGAATACCATGGTTACACAGCCGATATTACAAGAACTGTTCCAGTTGATGGAGTATTTTCAAATGAGCAAAAGTTAATTTATGAAATAGTTTTAAAAGCTCAACAAAAAGCGATAGATTCATGTAGAGCAGGGATTGACTTTTTTTATTGTGATAAAATTGCAAAAGATGTAATTGCAGAGGGTTTATTAGAGCTTAAGATTATTAAAAATAAAAATCAAGTAAAAAAATATTTTCCTCATGGGTGCTCGCATTATTTGGGTTTGGATGTTCACGATGTAGGCAGATTTGATGTTTTAAGAGCTGGAAATGTTATAACTTTAGAACCTGGAATTTATATACCTGAGGGCAGTGATTGTGATAAAAAATGGTGGAACATTGGTATAAGAATTGAAGATGATATATTGGTGGAAGAAAAAACTTGTAAGGTATTATCATCTGCCTTACCAAAAACAATTATAGAAATAGAAAAATTAATGAAAAAGGATAATAAATAATGAGATTTGAAGCTAATGATACTTGCCTAGTTGTAATAGATGTACAGGAAAAATTATTCCCCCATATCTACGAAAATCAAGACTTAGAAAAAAATATTGCTACTTTGATAGCTGGATTTAAGACTATGGATTTACCAGTAATTGTAACCGAACAGTATACAAAAGGTTTAGGGATTACCATTGATTCTATTAAGAATACATTAAATGATTCATATAAACCATTAGAAAAAATGACATTTAGTTGTTGTGGAGATGATTCATTCATGTCTCAGATTAGAATGATAAATAAGAAGAATATTATTCTTTGTGGAATAGAAACTCATGTCTGTGTACTTCAAACAGCAATTGATTTGAAAGAAAAAGGTTTTAATGTATGTATAATTAATGACTGCGTTTCATCTAGGAAACTTTCTGACAAACTAACAGCAATTGAAAGAATGAAGCAAGAAAACATATATATTTCAAGTAAAGAGTCAATTTTATTTGAGCTGTTGAAAAAATCTGGAACTGATGTATTTAAAAAAATATCTAAATTAGTTAAGTAATTATACTACATGAATATTAATTGAGGAATAACAATATGAAAAAAAATATGAGTAAACTTGACAGTATTATTAGAGTGTTGCTAGCTTTAGCAGTAGCAACACTTTATTTAATTGGGAAAATTGATGGAACGCTTGCTATAGTAATGATGAGCGCCGCTGTTATTATATTATTAACAAGCTTTGTTAATTTCTGTCCTATCTATAAGATGTTTGGAATAAAAACTTTAAAAGGTGATTAAACCTTCTAATTTTAATACTAATATTTACCGTCTTGAGCTTTTCTATATTGCATTGAATTGCTAGGATCTAGATAATATAAATCCTCAAAAACTTGTTGGTTTTCGTATCCATTGAAGAATTGAGCTATTTGCTTTGCATTTGATTGAAAAAATGCTTGAAGTACTACAGATGGTCCAGAAAGTTTATTGGCTTTGAAATCTGCCATTTTACTGATTATAATTGATAAGTTAGATTTAGCAGTTACAATGTCTTCTTTTATATAATCTATTCCATCGAGATAATAAGTAGCAACCAACTCTCTCCACTCATTATATCTAGGATCTAGTATTTGCGAAATATGACTGTACCTAGTAAATTCACCAGGTTCATTATAAGTTTCATAACCAGTAGAATTTGCACTTGCTCCCAATAGGCAAATTTGTCTGGCTCTTTCATAAGCATCATCGCTAGCTTCATCACCATAAGTATCCAAATCTGATCCAATTACCAATAGCATATAATAATCAATTAATGATATAAATGAGTTGAATCTGAGATGATTATATGAATGAAAAGCACCTCTTTGATACTCAAATTGCCATTGATTATCTATTAATTTAAGAACTATACTTTTTTCCCCATCACCGTTGTAAACGTATCTTTGCGAATTTATTAAAAGTCTTGCACTATAAATATTTCTATTCCCACCCATAAGAACAATAGCTAAATCTACAGGGATTTGTTCACCTTCCCAGTCATCATCCATAAAGCGAGTGTTATCTATATATTTTTCAAGGTCTTGAGCCAAAGAAGAAATATTTATTCTCATGCCCTGTTCAAGAGCTTGATCGTCTATAGTTACATTGGCATCAATCTCCTGAGAAACCAATAAAGTATTTATACATACCAAAATTATTGCTAAAAGAGTTGATTTCACTTTATTTTTCCTATTTTTAAATATTATTATTGACACTAAATTACTAAAATTTGAATTATCTACTATTAATCATTTTTTTACAGTTACAATTATTTGCCTTTGATCCAAGTGGTAAAACCAATTTAACTCGATCATCAATCTCGCTAAATCCAGCTTTAATTGATACCAATGGTTTTGGTTTTTCTTACATCCCAAATTCTTTCAAGTTAAAGGAACTATCTTCTGTAAAATTATACGCTTATTATAATTACCTATTACCGCAATCGATAATTGTGTCTAACCTTAATAACGAGTTATACAACGAATTTGTTTTGAATTATAATATAGGAATGAATTTTAGTGAAACTTATCAAATCTCAACTGGGTTTACATATACCAATAAATTTATAATCAATCATATTTCAGAAAATAATTATAAAATTAATCTAAGCGGAAGGGTTAAAGTATTTAAAAATCTGTATGCAGGATTCTATTTTGATAACATAATTGGAAACTCATCACCAGATACTTTGAGCGATGCAACACAATATTTGGATATGTCTCTTGCTTGGGTATTAGATTCTAGCTTAGCATTGTCGTTTGGTGCAACCAACATAAATCCAGGTAATTCATGGTTTAGTGCAACAGTATTTTACAAATTTAATGATTCTTACAAATTAAATTTCAAGGTATATGGAACGGATTTAAGATTTCAAATTGGTTTTGGTATTAGAATAAATGAATTTTTGTTTTCGCCAGAGTTTGATTATCATTCTAAACTAGGATATAGTGAAAGGTATTTGATTGAATACTTATATTAAATATATATTTCTATCGGTTTACGTTGTTTTTTCGGATGAAATGTATTTTGAACAAAGTTCAGGAGAATCAGCTAATACTGAACTAATTCAAGTGTATGAATACTATAGAGATAATCCACTTGATTTAAGTAGCACTTCCGCAATTAGACTAACTTCTTTACCTTTTATTAATATCAACGATGCAAATAAATTTGTAAGGTTACGTGAGTCTTTAAAAACTAATGACTTAAAGGCATTGTTGAAAGTTGGAGATTTTGATGAAAAAACAAACTTCATATTTTCTAACTGCTTGTCAAATCTGGACAAACAAAAATTAAGTTCAGATTTTAGAATGAGATTTTTAGATAGATTTCAGAGAGTTAAGGGATTTCGAGATTCAAATTTTATTGGTTCACCCTTAGACTTATTTACAAGAACTAGGATTGGTTTAGATAATTATGAATTAAATTTTACTCAAAATAAAAATGCTGGTGAAAAAAATATATTTGAAGAAAATAGATTTGCCTTAGCATATTTAAATAATGAATCTAAATTAGTGATTGGTGATATTAAAATTAAAAGAGGATTGGGATTAGCTCTATCTAATGGATTTGCTGTTAGAAAAGACCCTCAAGCTACTAATGGATTTAATATTTATGGAGAAGGTATTCTTCCATCAAGGTCAGTATATGAATTTTCAAGGTTCAGAGGTATAGCAGCTCAACAAAAGTTTTATAATAAAAATGTTATTATTGAACCAATGTTTTATTATTTCAATACTAACAGGCCGGCAAACAGTATTGATTCAAATGAAGTTAGCTCATTGAATCTAACTGGCCTGTATAGAACCGAGAATGAAATAGACAAAAAAGATTTAATTAATGAAGTGATTATTGGTGGTGGATTAGAAATAAGCTATTTGAATTTATTTTCATTAGGATTTAATAACTATCAGTTCAATTATAATAAGCTAATTAATTCAGATTCAAAAAGATATTTCAACAAACAAAAAGGATTGATTAGTTCAATCTATGGTTTCATTGATAAACAAGAATTTAATTTTTCATTTGAATTAGCAAAAGACGCTGAGGCTAAACTTGCATCAACAAATAATTTAACAATCCTTAAATCTAATCATGAATTTTTAATTTCTTTTAGATACCTTGAGCCAAATTTAAGAATGCAATATTCTAATATCATTACTGAATCATCGGTTAAATCTAACGAGCAAGGATTCTATTTAGGAATAGAAAGTAAATACAATAAATACAAGAATAATATATACTTAGATATATTTCAATCAGTAAAACCAATTGATGATTTCTTTTTAAAAACTGGTTTTGAAATTTTAGATGATTTTATTTACAAAATCCCAAAGGGTAATATAAACTTCCGTTTTAGACATGAATCAAAAAGCTTTTTAGACAATATAAATAGATTTATAAACAGGTCAAGAACATCTGCTCGTTTGGAAATTAATAAAAAACTTAGTAAAACCTTAGAATCTAGAATTAGAGTAGAATATGCTACTATCAATTTTCAGGGTGATTACAGGAGTGAAGATGGTATTTTAAGTTTTGTTGAGTTTAAAAAGCAATTATTTAAGAACTTTAAATTTGGTTCAAGATTTACATTCTACAATACCAAAAGCTTTGAATCAGCAATTTGGCATTTTGAATATTTAGTCCCTGGATATGCCATTTCACCAGCACTTTATGGGCAGGGTAATAAGCTTCTTGCATTTGCTAAATATGAATTAAATAGGTTTGATATATGGTTGCGTTATACAAGGGATAAAAGATTTAGCCAATCAACAATATCAAGTTCTAACGAACAAATAAATGGCAATATAGATGAAAGATTATATTTACAAATTGATTGGAGAATTTGAGAAGTTACTTTTAAGGCTGGAGAGGAATACAAAGGGATTGAGTAAACTTTTAGGCTTATCCTCACCAAGATAATTTCCTAGTTTATATGGTCTTACCTCTGAAAATGGTGCTTTATAAAGTTCTAAATGTAACTTATAAAGTAATCCTTGTGAAATATTTTCTCTTATATGGATTGGCGTATTATGGTTTAAAATGTTTTCGTTATAAAGCTTGGATAAGACACCTATCTTTTGTCCAGCTTCTATTTTTTGTCCAATTTTTAATTCATACGGTATAATTTCACAATATTTATAATTCATCTTATCTAATGATTTTATAACAACAAAATGAGAATCTAGTAGACCTTCTTGGTTTTCAATAGAAAATTTATCAATATCTATAATAACTCCAGATTCAATAGCTAAAACATCTTTATCGTCATTTGCATAAATATCAACCCCAGCATTGAAACCTTCGTCTCTCTCTTCCCAAAAGCCACCAAAAGTGCCAGTTTTAGGAATTGAATTTGAAATGCTATTTTTTATAGGCCAATATTTCATTTTAATTTGCATATTTTAAGAAATTCATCTCTTATTGGATTAGATAAACCCTTTATTTTTAACCTTTCTGGGTGCCATTGAACTGCCATTATCCAAGTAGATTCATTTATATTTTCAAAAGATTCAATTAGCCCATCTTCAGAGTGTGAACTTGGTTTAAAGGAATCAGAAAGTTTGTCAATACCTTGGTGGTGGTTACAGTTTATTTCTCCTGATTCTTTGTTTGTTAGAGTAAATAAATTAGAACTTGAAACTAAATTTACTTTATGAATAGCATCTTGAGGTAATCCGTTTTGATGTAGATTATCAATACTATTTTTGAAATCATTTTCAATGTCAACTATTAAAGACCCACCTTCTGCAACATTAATAACCTGCATTCCTCTACAAACTCCAAGAATAGGAATTTTGAGTTCTTTAGCTTTTTTATAAACTCCAAATTCTAGAGTATCTCTTTGTAAATCAATATCACATCTATTGGTATCAGCAGTTTTTCCATATCTCCCAGGGTGTGGATCGGGGCCTCCACTCAACAACAATCCATCAACATTTTCAAGAATATTATTAGCTTCAGATATTGATTTACCTACCAAATCAATAACAATTATTGTAGAATCTTTATCTCTAAGCCAATTAACGTAGTTTTTATATACAGGATCACCACTCGCTTTTGAAATTGCAATTGTTAGATTTTTTGTATCACTTTGTTTGTTACAAGATATAATGCTTAAAATCAGCAAAATAGATATTATAATTTTCATAGTATGCTATCAATTTTATTTTTAAAAATATCAAGACCTTTATAGACGACAGTTTCAATAGGAATTGTAAACAAATTAAAATTTAGATCATCAATTTGTTTTGAAAATTGATTCAGCTTAACAAAATCTTTTTCAGTTGTTATTATAGTATTACAATTATTCAATTTCATTTTTGATATTATTTTCTGAATATCATCTAGAGTATATCTGTGATGATCTTTAAAAATAGATTTAATTTTGTAGTCGATTTTCAAATCATTTAACGTATTAAAAAAATTTAATGGTTTAGCAATAGATGCTACCACAATAGTTCCTTTTATTTCAGAATTATTTATTTTCTTATCAACTAAAATTGCATCATTCCTATAATTGATAGTAGCTTTATCAATAAATCTTGATTTATCTAAATCACCCTTCAAACAAACTAAATCTGCTCTTTTGTAATTATTTAATGACTCCCTTAGCAAGCCTTTTGGCATTGTAAAAGGTTTTGCTAATGTGTGTTCATCTATCAAAATAATATCTAAGTCCCTATGCAGGTAACGGTGTTGAAACCCATCATCTATAAGTAACACACTAATTCGAAATTCATTACAAAGTTTGATAGCGGCGCTCCATTTTTTTTCACCAGCAATAACTGGAACATTTGTTTTATCTGCTATCAATACCATTTCATCTCCGCACTCATCAGTGTTATAGTTTATAACACTACCATTTGAGACTGTAACATCATCTTTAGATTTTCTGCCGTATCCACGACCAACAATTCCAGGATATTTTCCAATTGAAATTAAATATTTAGCTAGCATAATTACAAATGGGGTTTTACCAGTACCACCCACCGAAATATTTCCCACACTGATTACAGGTATATCTAACTTATAAATTGGAATTTTACCTTTATCAAATTTATTATTTCGAAAATTTGTAATTTTCTCAAAAATATATGAAAGAAAGCCAATCAATTTCCACCATATTTTTGATTCATATCAACAATTAGTTTTGAAATTTCTTCTCTTGATAAATCACTTTTTATATACATTGGTTCGCTTAAGCTCAATTTAATTTTAGTGAAAGGTTTTGGTAATTTAAATTGATCCCAACTTCTTGTAAATATCTTGGCATTTTTTATATCAACATTTATAAAGTAAAAAGGAGAAGTACTTCTTTTTGAAGCAATTACAATACCAGGTTTGATTTCTTTTATAGGTCCTCTAGGTCCATCAGGTGTCATTAAAATTAGCCTTTCGGAAGCTTTCTGGGAAATTTGTTCAAGAACTTGTTTTCCTCCATTTGAAGATGAACCTCTAATTAGATCAAATCCCCAATATTTTAATAAGCCACTTAAAAGAGAGCCATCTTTGCTTAAACTAACAACTGCAGTTGGATTTTGTTTCCTAAAAAAATACCATACTGGAAGCATATCTCCATGCCAAAAACCAACTAATGCAATTTTATGAGTTAGAAAATTATTAATTTCAATTCGCCAAGTTTTTGCGATTAAACTAATTATTAAATTTAATAGAATTTGTTTCAAGTAATCAGTCTTTTAATAATTTGAGTAGATTTTTCGGATGCACTATTTTGACCCAATCTGTTTTTAATTTTTTCAAATTCACTTGTGATAAATTTATAATTATCAATATTTTCCAAATTGTTTTTAATTGACTTAGCGATTATTTTGGAGCTTGCATTTGATTGAATTAATTCTGGGACAACCAATTTATTTGCTAATATATTTACAAGAGAAATGTAATCTAAATTAATAAGCTGTTTGGCCAATTGATAAGTAAGGAATGATGTTTTATACACCATAGAAAATGGCATCTCGCAGAGAGCAGCTTCAAGGTTAGAAGTACCTGTTTTTACAACTCCATAAACAGCATTTTTCATTAACTCTCGTGAATCTTCCCAAATTTCTATGTTTTTATAATTTTCAACTATTTTAAAATGTTCATCACTAACATTTTTTGATTTAGCTAATCCAAACCTATAACTACTATCAAATTCAAGTGTAACATCTAAAAATAATTTTAAGTGATTTTTAATTTCTTGAGTTCTTGATCCAGGCATTAGTGCTATTAGTTTTTTATCTTTTTTGGGTAAGTTTTTAAAAGCTTGATCTTCCATTAATGGATGCCCCACAAATGTAGTATCAATATCGAAGCTTTTAAAAAACCTTTCTTCAAATGGAAATACAACTAATAGTTTATCAACAGAACTTCTGAGCTTGTTAGCTCTGTTCCTGCCCCAAGCCCAAAGCTGTGGTGCGATGTAGTACGCAACCTTTATATTGATAGATTTAGCATATTTTGCTAGCCTAATATTAAACCCAGGATAATCAACAGGAATAAATAAATCTGGTTTTTCGATTCTTAGAATATCCTTACATTGATTAATTAGCTTTGAGAACATTCTATAATTTTTTGCTACTTCCCAAAAACCAACAACTGAAATATCCTTTATTGAAATTATTGATTTTAAACCTTCAGCTTCCATTTCTTCACCACCAATGCCAATAAAACTAACATCTTCAAAAGATGCCTTTATTGCTCGCATTAATTTTGCTGCATGTTTGTCGCCACTAGGTTCGCCAGCCGATATAAATATTTTAATTGCCAATGTTCAAAATTAGTTAAAGATTAGTAAAAAATTAAATCTTAATATAGATTTATTATATCATCAAAAAAATTCAAATTATAAAGAAATGAACTCTTTTGTACATTTAAATGTCCACAGCCACTATTCAATTTTAGAAAGCACTGCTACCGTTGATGATTTGATCAAGGTGGCGGAACGAGATAATCAAACAGCTATTGCATTAACAGATAGTGGGAATATGTTTGGATCCCTCGAATTTTACAAGGCTTGTTTATATAGCGAAACAAAAATTAAACCGATTATAGGTATGAGAGCATATATTGCTCCCGAATCTAGGCACCATAAATCCAAAATTTCTGGGAAAAAGAATTTTTATCAATTGGTACTTATCGCAAAAAATAATGTTGGTTATAAAAACTTGATAAAACTTTCTACACTTGGTTTTACTGAAGGGTTTTATTACAAGCCTAGAATCGATAAAGAAATTCTATTAGAATATAAAGAGGGGCTAATAGTTCTCTCAGCTGGATTTGGAGGAGAAATA